>DATIZL010000068.1:0-19039 GCA_035517115.1 Hyphomicrobium sp. | reverse complement strand
ACGAGGGAATGACCTTGTAGCCGCTGCCCAGGTACTTATTGATGGTCTTGGCCTTGGCAGCCGATTCGACAATTACGACGTTCATTTCAAGCTTTCAGCTGTTTCGCCGCTTTAAGGCCCGCCGAAAATAGTCGGCAGGGTCGGGGGCGGGCGGGGGGCCCGCATCGGTTCGGCGGGGGAACATGGGTGATGAATGCGGCAGTGTCAAACGCGGTCCTTGCCGCAATCTAGGATACAGGGCGGCAAGCCTTGCTATCTAGGGTTGTTAATGATAGACGGGTACCCCGATCGGTTGCAGCGATTGGCAGAGGTAGTCGTCAATGATTGGCGGGCCCGACCAACCCGGTGCTGGCGGGCAAGGAGCCAACGCGACCGAGACCCTCAGCTACATCTACGAGATCATCCGGGAGCTGAAGCAGCTCGCGGACAAGACTGGGTACAAGACCCTGTCGGCCATCCTCGGGGCTGCTCTGGTGGAGGCCCACATCCAGAGCGGTGAGCGGGAGCGCTAGGGCCCGTCAGGGAACCCCCTTAAGGCGCCGGGGCCAGGGAGACGAGGCCGCTGCCGTGCCGCTCGATGCGCCCCGCGAGCGCAAGCTCGATGAGCGCGATCTGCACCGCACGCGGCGCAAGTCCCGTTCCCCGCACCAGTGTATCGACGTCGACGGGCGCGGGCCCGAGCGCCTGCACGACGCGGCTGCGGTCGCTATCGGAAAGGTCAGCTGGCCTTGGCGCTGGGCCGCGCAGGGTTGGCTCGTCGCGCAAGTGGAGGGCGGGCCGCGCGGTCAGCGGGGTGAGCGCGGACAAGAGGTCGCTCGCCTCCGTCACCAGCGTCGCTCCCGATTTTAGAAGCTTGTTGGTCCCTTCGGCGCGCGGATCGAGCGGATGGCCCGGCACCGCGAACACCTCCCGGCCCTGCTCGGCGGCGAGTCGCGCCGTGACGAGGGTGCCTGAGCGCCGCGCCGCCTCCACGATCAAGACGCCCAGCGAGATGCCCGAGATGATGCGGTTACGGCGCGGGAAGTCCTTGCCGCGCGGCTGAAAGCCGACCGGCATCTCCGTCAGCAGGCAACCCCGCTCGCCGATCGTGCTCTGCAACTCTTGGTGCTCGGGCGGGTAGACGACATCGATGCCCCCGGCCAGCACCGCAACGGTTCCGTGCTGGAGCGCAGCCGCGTGCGCGACGCTGTCGATGCCGCGCGCGAGTCCCGAGGCGACCACGTATCCGGCGCGCCCGAGCTCGACTGCAAAGTGGCGTGCGAGCTTGGCGCCGGCGGCGGAGCATTGCCGCGAGCCGACGACGGCGACCATAGGGCGGTTCAATAGCGCGAGGCGCCCCTTCGCGTAGAGGAGCGGTGGCGGCGCATCGAGGACGGCGAGCGCTGCGGGATAGCGCGCCTCCGTCATGAACAGCAGCTCCGCACCTGCTTCGGCGCCGCGCGCAAGCTCGGCCTCGGCCTCATCCGCACTGCAGAGCCGGATCGCGCGCTTGAAGCCGCCGCGACGCGACAGCTCGGGGATGGCCGTGAGCGCGGCTTCGGCGGTGCCGAAGTGGCTGATCAGATCGCGAAAGGTGACGGGGCCGACGTTCTCGGAGCGGATGAGGCGGAGCGCGGCCAATCGCTCGGAATAGGAAAGCTCTGCCACCGGCGGCGGCGGGGTGAACAGCGAGGGTGGCTCAGGCGCGGGCACCGATCTTCGGCTCCTCGCCGGCAGCGAGACGGCGGATGTTGGCGCGGTGCTTGTAGAAGAGCAGCGCGGTCAGGATGGCACAGAGGATCGCGGTGGGAGTATCGCCCACCGACAGCAATCCCACAGGCAGAACGAGCGCGGCCACGAGGGCCGACAGCGACGAGTAGCGGGTCAGCAGAGCGACGATGAGCCATACGGCGCAAAACGCCAAACCTGCGAGCCAGTTGAGCCCGAGGAGGACGCCGATGTAGGTGGCGACGCCCTTGCCGCCGCGAAATCCGAGCCAGACGGGGAACACGTGGCCGAGGAAGGCGCCGAGGCCGGCGAGGAGCGCCGCGTCGGTCGCCAGACCCGCATAGGTGCCGCCGATGTTGCGGGCGACGACCACGGCGACGGTGCCCTTCAGGGCATCGAGCACCAGAGTGGCGGCGGCGAGGCCCTTATGGCCGGTGCGCAGGACGTTGGTGGCGCCGATGTTGCCGGAGCCGATGGCGCGTACGTCGCCGAGCCCCGCAGCCCGCGTCAGCAGGTATCCGAAGGGGATCGAGCCTAAGAGATATCCCAAAGCGAAAAAGAGGGCCCACCACAGCGCCCAATCCCAGGAGTCGGGCCGCTCGTAGAGGACGACGCGGGCCGCATCCTCGGCCCCGACAAGGCCCAACAAGAAATGGGTCATGACTTCGGTCGCAATGGGTCAGATCAAGTCCGCTCGGCGCCAGCGTACTGGTAGACCGCGCTGCCGGCAACCAGCGTGCGCAGGACGCGCCCCTGCAGCTTGCTCTCGTCGAACGGCGTATTCTTGGAGCGGGAGCGCAGCTCGTCCTTGTTGAGCACCCAGGGCGTGTCGAGATCGACCAGGATGAGGTCGGCGACCGCTCCCTTGGCGAGGTGCCCGCCAGGAAGCCCCAAGAGCCTTGCCGGGTTCAGGCTGAGCGCCTTGAAGATGGTCAAGAGCGTCAGCTCGCCAGAGTGATAGAGCCGCAGCGCCGCGGGCAGCAGCGTCTCGAGGCCAACCGCCCCGTCGGTCGCCTCGGCGAAGGGGCGGCGTTTGTCGTCGGCATCCTGCGGATCGTGGCTCGACACGATGACGTCGATGTCGCCCGCGGCGACGCCGCGGATCATGGCGGCGCGGTCCTCGTTCGAGCGCAAGGGCGGGCGCACCTTGAAGAAGGTGCGGTAGGGGCCGATGTCGTTCTCATTCAGCGTCAGGTGATTGATGGAGACGCCGCAGGTGACGGGAAGCTTGCGCGCCTTGGCCGAGCGGATCACGTCGAGGCTTTCCGCGCAGCTGATGGTCGCCGCGTGATAGCGCCCGCCCGTCATCTCCACAAGGCGCACGTCGCGCTCGAGCACGATGGTCTCGGCGGCCTTGGGCACGCCGGGCAGCCCCAGCCGCGCCGCCACCTCGCCCGAGTTCATGGATGCCGTCTGCGACAGGAACGGATCTTCCGTGTGGTGGGAGACGAGCGCGCCGAAGTCCTTGCCGTAGAGCAGCACGTTGCGCATGACGCGCGTATTGGCGACGCTCGATTTGCCGTTGGAGAAGGCGACCGCACCGGCCCGCTTCAAGAGGCCGATCTCGGTGATCTCCTCGCCTTTGAGCCCCTTGGTCATGGCCGCCATCGTGTGCACGTTGACGATGGCGTTGTCGCGCGCGCGGCGCTGGATGAAGTCGACGAGCGCGACCTGGTCGATGACCGGATTGGTGTCGGGCATGACCACCATGGTCGTGACACCGCCGGCGGCGGCCGCGTGGCTCGCCGTCTTCAAAGTCTCGCGGTGCTCGTAGCCGGGCTCGCCCGTGAACACCTGCGCGTCGACGATGCCGGGGGCCAGCATGTGCCCTTTGCAATCGATCACTTCCGCGCCTTCGGGCGCGTTGCGGCGCAAGTGCGGACCCAGATCGGCGATCTTGCCGTCCACCACCAAAAGGCCGCCCAGCTCATCGCGGTCGGAAGCGGGGTCGATCAGGCGGGCATTGATGAAAACGGTGCCGCCGGCGTGCTTGGATCCGTTGGCGCCCTTCCTCGTCGTCGCGGCGTTCATCGCTTGGGCAGGTTCCTGGCGAGCGCTTCCAGCACCGCCATGCGCACGGCAACGCCCATCTCCACCTGGTCGCGGATGACGCTGCGCGAGTGGTCGGCGACCGTGGAGGCGATCTCCACCCCGCGGTTCATGGGGCCCGGGTGCATGACGATGGCGTCGGGCTTGGCGCGCGCGAGCTTCTCTTGGTCGAGCCCGAAGAAATGGAAGTATTCGCGCGTCGAGGGGACGTAGGAGCCCTCCATGCGCTCGCGCTGCAGGCGCAACATCATGACGACGTCGGCGCCCTCGAGCGCCTTCCACATGTCGGTGAAGACCTCCGCGCCGAGCCGCTCGGGCCGGGCGGGGAGGAGCGTCGAGGGCGCAGCGATGCGCACGCGCGCGCCGAGCGTGTTCAACACGTTGATGTTGGAGCGGGCGACGCGGCTGTGCAGGATGTCGCCGCAGATGGCGACGGTTAGGCCCGCGATGCGGCCCTTCACGCGGCGGATCGTCAGTGCATCGAGGAGGGCCTGCGTCGGGTGCTGATGCGCGCCGTCACCGGCGTTGATCACCGAGCAGTCGATCTTCTGCGACAAGAGCTCCACCGCGCCCGCCGCGTGATGGCGCACCACGATGATGTCGGGGCGCATGGCGTTGAGCGTCATCGCGGTGTCGATGAGCGTCTCGCCCTTTTGCACCGAGGATGTGGGGACGTTCATGTTCATGACGTCGGCGCCCAGGCGCTTCGCCGCCATCTCGAAGGAGCTTTGCGTGCGGGTGGAGGCCTCGAAGAAGAGGTTGATCAGCGTGCGCCCGCGCAGGATGTCGCGCTTCTTGCCCGGGATGCGATTGGAGTCCGCGAACTCGTCTGCGAGGTCGAGAAGGAAATTGATTTCTTGTGCGCCGAGCCCCTCAACGGTGAGGAGGTGGCGATGGGGGAAGTGAAGTGCTTCGACTTTGGCAGCAGCACTGGTCATTAAAGGCGTTTCTATAGGTGGAGTCTCGCGTTAGTTCAAGCCACCGGCGCCGCCGCACGGGCCGGCCGCGCCAGCATGTTGTTAGTCATAACGTGCCGGGAGCTGAAAAAGCGCTAAAAGGGCGTGCATGCCCGGCCCCTTTGCAACGCACGAAGTATTTAACCAGCCGCCGCCACTGGAGGACGTGAACCTATTCACGTCCGACAAAGGGCTCATGGATGCGGTCGAGCGCGAGGGCGGCGGCGAGGCGGCGGACCGGCTCCAAGCCTTTGGGTGCGTCACGGGCAGCGCGGAAGCCTTCGAGCGAGGGCGCCTCGCCAACGAGAACCCGCCGCGGCTCGCAACCCATGACCGGCAGGGGCGCCGCCGCGACACGGTCACCTATCACCCGGCCTACCACGAGCTGATGCGCATTAGCTGCGGGGAGGGGTTGCATAGCTCGGTGTGGGCCGATCTCGCGGACTCGGGCAAGGCTTCGCGCCCGGGAGCGCACGTGCGCCGCGCCGGCGCGTTCTACATGGCGGCGCAGATGGAGGCCGGCCATTGCTGCCCCATCACCATGACCAACGCGGCGGTGCCGGTGCTCTTGCTCGAGCCCGGCATCGCCAAGGAGTGGGTGCCGCGCATCCTGCCCTTTGCCTACGACCCGAACTTCGCGCCCGCGGCGAAAAAGACCGCAGTCACGCTCGGCATGGGCATGACCGAGAAGCAGGGCGGCACGGACGTGCGTGCGGCGACGACGGCGGCGGAGCCGGTGGGTGGTCGCGGCTCCGGCGCGGAGTACGTCGTCACCGGCCACAAGTGGTTCATGTCGGCGCCCATGGCGGATGCCTTCTTGGTGCTGGCGCAGGCCGAAGGCGGCCTCACCTGCTTTCTGCTGCCGCGCTTTCTGCCCGACGGCCGCGTGAACGCGCTGCACTTCCAGCGCCTGAAGGACAAGCTCGGCAACCGCTCGAACGCCTCCTCCGAGGTCGAGTTCGCCGGCGCCCACGCCTGGGCCATCGGCGAGGAGGGGCGCGGGGTTGCCACCATCATCGAGATGGTGACGCACACGCGGCTCGATTGCGCGGTTGCCTCAGCCGGGCTCATGCGGCTCGCGCTCGCCAACGCCATCCACTACGCCGAGCACCGCACCGTTTTTCAGAAGAAGCTCATCGACCAGCCGCTGATGGGCCAGGTGCTGGCCGATATGGCGCTCGACGTGGAGGCGGCAACGGCGCTGTCGTTCCGCCTCGCGCGCTCTTTCGACCGCGGTTCCGACGCGCGCGCGGGCGCCTGGCGCCGCGTGATGACGCCGGTGACGAAGTACTGGGTGTGCAAGATCGCGCCCGCGCTCGTCGCCGAGGCGATGGAGTGCCTGGGCGGCAGCGGCTACGTGGAGGAGGCGCCGCTCGCGCGCATCTATCGCGAGGTACCCGTCAACTCCATTTGGGAGGGCTCGGGCAGCGTGATGGCGCTCGATGTCTTACGCGTGCTCCAGCGCGAGCCGGACGCAGCGCGCAGCGTCATGGACGAGCTCGGCGCGGCGGCGAAGGGCGATGCGCGGTTGCGCCACGCGCACGAGCGCATCGAGGGGATGCTGCACGAGCCGGCGCTGCTCGATTCCCGCGGGCGGGTGTTTGTCGAGGCGCTGGCGCTGCTAGCAGCGGGCACGATCCTGAAAGCGTACGCTCCGGCCGCGATCGGCGACGCCTTCATCGCGAGCCGCTTTGGCGGCGGGTCGCGCCAGACCTACGGACAGGGGCTCGAGCGTGCCGACACCCGCGCCATCCTTGCCCGCGCTTCTCCCCACCGCGAGTGAACGCATTGCCAATAAATGGGGACTTTCGCATTCCCTTCATGCATCCAGCATAATACAACCGGCTATGGAATGGGGACCGGGGAATCACCGGGAGAATCCATGAGTATTTCGCATTTGCTTTTCGGCTTCGACGGCCGGATCAACCGGAAAACCTACATCATCGCCGTCATCGTGTTGATGCTGGTCGTGGGTGCGTTGATGGTCGTGGGCGCTGCGCTCGTGACAGGTGACCCGTTCTCTTCCACGGTTTGGACATTTCGCCGCGAAAATATCGGCGTCTGGGGCCCGATCTACGGCGGCGTCACTGACGCTCTGGCCCTCGGTGGCTCTGGCGATCAAGCGCCTTCACGATCGCAACTACCCCACGTGGACCTGTCTGGCGGTCTATTTCTGCCTGGTCGCCGCGGCAGCCGCGTTCTTTTGGTTCATGCCGGTGAATTATGACCTAGCTGACGCGCACAAGCTGCGAATACCCACCCTGATCTCCGTGCTTCTATTGGGTCCGATCGCGCTCTGGTTCACGGCACAGGTGATGTTCATGCGCGGCATCTCCGGCCCCAACGCCTGGGGTCCCGATCCGCTCGCCGGACACCCCTTACCCGGTCATGAGCCCCAGACATTCTGGAATGTTGTTTTCAACCCCGATGGACGAATGAACCGAAAGACGTGGTGGCTCATGTTCGTGTCGCTCCTCGTCCTCTTCGTGATTTGGGGAGCTATCTACGGCGGCGCCATCGCATACGTGATGTCTAGCCTTCCTCACGCCGGTGATGCGGCATGGGCCACGTCGCCCGAGGGCCAGCAGACTATCATGCGCGCCCTCCTACCTATCGCCATTCCCCTGTCGCTGGTTCTCTATCTCCTGCTGTGGCCCGCGCTTGCCGCAGGCACGAAGCGACTTCACGACCGGGGCCGTTCGGGCTGGGCGATGGCGTCGTATTACGTTCCGTACGCGTTGTTCGCGATTGCCGGATCGATGCTGCCGGCCTCAGAGGGCCCGGCGCGCTGGCTCATGATCGCGGCGGGCGTGATCGCCGTTGGTCTTTCCCTGTGGCTGCTCGTCGAGCTCGGCTTCCTGAAAGGCGAGCCGCGCGAAAACGCTTACGGCCCCGAGATCGGAAAGGCATAGCGTCAGGTGAACAGCCAGGACGATACGCCGCCGCGGCGGGCGAGATCTGCCATCTGCGCGTTGAAGCCGTCGAACACGGCCTGGCTGGCAGCCGCCGGCAGCCAGGGCGCGCCACTAGTGCGCCGCCGGTAAGGCCCCATGAGCTGGGTCCAGGCCTCGTTGTCGAGGTGGCGCTCCGGCGGGATGCGCGGGGGAAGGCGCCTGAGGCCGCTCTGCGAGGCCATCCACGCGTAGGCCGCCTGCCAAACGTCGAGCGGGGCGGCCATGTTGTGGCGCCCTTTGAGCTGCGTGATCGCCAGCATGCCGGCCTCGCGCGAGTGCGGGCCGATCTCGAGCGTCGCCACGTGCTCGCGGTCGCGACGGATGGAGAACAGGCGGCACCGGTCGTCGCCGAGCCGCTCGGCGTACTGGTCGGCGCAGTTCTGCATGGCGCGCGCCTCCGCCAGGATGTCGTTGCGGTCGAGCAGCGGCACGAACGCGTAGCCGCGCACCTCGCCGCCAGTTAGCCAGGAGTCGGTCAAGACGCCGGGGCTGAGCTGCAACACGAGGCGCATGCGGTTGAGCCAGCTCTTCGCCGCGCACAGCGCGGTGTCGAACGCGATCTCGGGGCGCCAGGGCACGACGATGAGGTTGTGCGCACGCGTCTGCGTGGCGCGCGAGTGCCAAGCATAGGCGGCGAGCACGCCGAAGAGCTGCTCGGGGTTGCCGGGCTCGCTGAAGAGCGACTGGTCGGCGAGCCACAGCGCGAAATCCTCGTGGCAGGCTTTGGCGCCGAAGGCGACCGACTGCAGCCAGAAGGCGCTGTGGGTAGGCGCACTCGGCAACCGGTTGGCGACGCGGCGGGCAAACGTCTCGCTCGCCGGCAGGTCGTCCTCGATCGCCTTCTGGAAGGCCTCCGGCGGCAGGCGGCGCAGCCACAACGGCAGGCCGAGCATGCGCGCCACCGATTTCAGCGGCGCGCCTTTCTCGACGAGCGAGATCGCCTCACGCCGTGCATCGGCTGCATTGCGCCGTGCAGCGAGTGCATACATGGCGCCGGGGAAAACGACGGAGAGGTCGACCAAGCGGGACGAGGAGCGCATCAGGCGCCGCACCTCGCGGCGCGCCGGGTAGGCGAAGCGGGCAATGTAGCTTTCCCATTCGCCAGGGAGCTCGCTGGTCTCCTGCACTTTGACGGGTTCGGTGCGCCGGCGCAGCAGTTTCGTAGGCTGTGTCATGGGTACTCGGGTCCACATCGCGCCAGGCGTTATCGGCCGGTCCGACGACGCCACGAGCGCTCAAGATACAAATTCGCAGCCTATTGCGGCATGCGTTGGACGGTCGACCTGCAATTCAGGAATGCGCAGGTGAGAGTTAATGCCGCGCCACCGAAGAGGCCTATTTCGCGCGCATGCGGTCGAGCGCGCCCTGCAGGATGATGGTGGCCGCGAGCTTGTCGATTACGGCGGCCCGGCGTTTCCGGCTGGCGTCGGCGGCAAGCAGCGTGCGCTCGGCCTCGGCTGTGGATAGCCGCTCGTCCCACAGGAGGATCGGCAGGGGCGTCAGCGCGTTGAGGTTCTTGGCAAAGGCCCGTGTTGCCTGCACGCGGGGGCCGGCGGTGCCGTCGAGGTTCGTCGGCAACCCTAGGACGAAACCGGCAGCGGCGTGCTCCTTGGCGATGCGCAGGAGGTCGGCTGCGTCCTCCTTGAAGCGTTTGCGCTGCAAGACCGTTAAGGGGGAGGCGATCGTGCGCGTCACGTCGGACAGCGCCAGCCCCAGCGTCTTGGTGCCGGCGTCGATGCCGATCAGCCGGCCGGTAGGGCCGATCCGCTCTGTGAACGCCGCGATATCGTCGAAGGTTTCGCCGAGGCTCGCCATCCTGTTCGCCATATTGGCGCCCGCCACTATCGTTGTTCTCGGGGCCGTTTATACTCCGCCGCGGTTAGGGCTTTCCAACCGGGGGAACCCACGCGACATCGACCGCTAGAGTAGAACGCGTGCAGGAAAAGACATCGCGAGCGTATACGGGGGTTTCTCCATCGCATCATCGAGCGCCGGCGGCTGCGGGCGCCCCCGCGCTCGCGCTCTTCATAGCGGCAAGCTTCCTCTCCGCCTTCCTCTTGTTTTCCGTCGAGCCGCTGTTCGCCAAGATGGTGCTGCCGGTGCTCGGCGGCTCGCCGTCGGTCTGGGCGGTGGCGCTGTGCTTCTTCCAGGCCGCGCTGCTCGCAGGATATGCCTATGCTTATGTCCTGATGAGGTATGTGCCCGCACAATGGACCGGGTTCGTGCAGATCGCGGTCGCGCTGGCGGCGTTGCTCGTGCTCCCCATCGGTCTGCCGAGCGGCTGGAGCGAGCCGCCGCCCGGCGAGCCCTACGTCTGGCAGCTCGGGCTCTTCGCGGCGGCGGTGGGCCTCCCCTTCGTCGCCGTCGCCGCCAACGCGCCGCTGCTGCAGGCCTGGTTTGCGCTGACCGGCCATCCGCACGCCCGCGATCCCTATTTCCTCTATGGCGCCTCGAACTTCGGCAGCCTGATCGCGCTTTTGGGTTTTCCGTTCGTCTTCGAGCCGGCGCTGGGGCTCAAGGCCATGAGTCGCGACTGGACGGCGCTTTATGTGCTGCTCATCGCCGCGCTCGCGGCCTGCTTTGTGGCGGTACGCCGCTACGCCGCCGCAAGGGCGCAAGTGACCGAGAGGAGCGAGCCGGAAGCGTCCGCGCCGCGGCCCACCTGGCGCGCACGCCTCGGCTGGTGCGGGTTGGCGCTGGTGCCGGCGGCGTTGCTCACCGCGTTCACTACGCACATCGCGACCGATGTCGCCTCCGCACCGCTCCTGTGGGTGCTGCCGCTCGCGGTCTACCTCGCGACCTTCATCCTCGCCTTCCAGGACCGCGTGCCGGTCCCCATGCCGTTGCTGCTGCCGCTGCAGCTCGCCTCCGTGATCTTCGCGCTCTTCGAGCTTGCCCAGCTCAAGTACGACAAGTGGACGCTCACGAGCGCGGCTGGCGTCGCCGTCTTCTTCCTCTCCGCGCTGCTCGCGCACCGAACGCTCTATCTGTCGCGGCCGCGCGCGCGCGATTTGACCGAGTTCTATCTGTGGATGTCGCTCGGCGGCGTGCTCGGCGGGCTCTTCTCGGCGCTCATCGCCCCGAAGATCTTCTCGGAGGTGTTCGAGTATCCGCTGCTCATCGCGCTCACCTTCGCCTGCCACCCGGGAGTATTCGGGGGCCGCGCAGCGTGGAAGCGCGAAGCGCTGTGGCTGCTCGGAATCGTCGGAGTTGGGCTGCTGCCGGTCCTCTACGGCGAAGGATGGGCCGCGCGCTTAGGCCTATCGTTCGGTGAATGGGGCCCGACCGCCGCCCTCACGCTCGCGCTCGGCACGCTCTTGGTTGCTTTCTGGGGCCAGGGCGCGCGCCAGCTCGCGGTCGCGCTCCTGATGTTTGCTGCCGTCGTGATGCTGCCCTCCACCGTGCGGCGCGGCACCGCGCAGCGCAGCTACTTCGGCGTCTATCGCGTCTCGCTGTCGGACGACGGCGACTACAATGTACTCACGCACGGCACGACGCTGCACGGTGCGCAGCGCATCCGCGATGATGACGGCAATCTCGTCACCGACATGACGCCCGTCACCTACTACTACCGAGGCAGCCCTCTGCAGCGCTCCGTCGAGATCGTGCAGCAGCGTCTCGACAAGAAGGGCGAGAAAGGCCGCTTCGGAGTCGTCGGGCTCGGCACCGGCTCCATCTCCTGCTACGCGCGAAAGGACGAGCGCTGGCGCTTCTTCGAGATCGATCCCGTCGTCATCGACATCGCCGCGAAGTCGACCTACTTCACCTTCCTCGCCAACTGCCAGCCGAAGCTCGACGTGGTGCTGGGCGATGCGCGCCTCACCCTCGCCAAGGAGCCGGAGCGCAGCTTCGACTACATGCTCATCGACGCCTTTTCCTCCGACGCGATTCCGGTGCACCTCATGACCGCCGAGGCGCTGCAACTCTACGCCGCAAAGCTCAAGGACGACGGCATCCTTGTCCTGCACATCTCCAACCGCTACCTCGACCTCGACTCCGTGCTGGGCGCGACCATGCCGCTGGTGCCCCAGCTCAAGGGGCTCATCGTCTCCGACGACAAGTCGGACGGCTATGCCGAGAACGGCTCCACGATTGCGGTATTCGCCAAGGACGAGCGCGCGCTCGATGCCTTCCGGCTGATCGAGGGTTCGGGGCCCTTCAATGCGAGCCGGCTGTCGCCGTGGACGGACGACGCCTCCGATATCCTGGGCCCCTTCCTGTCGCAGTGGCGGCGCACGTCCTGAGCCGGTCCCGGGGCCCCTTCAAGTTGCGCGCGCGGGCCGCGAGAGCTAAGAGAGCGGACTTCTAACCCGCAGCTATCAACTCGGAACGGCGAGGGACCATGCAGGTCGATGAGGCGACCGTCCGGCGCATCGCGCGGCTAGCGCGCATCAAGATCACCGAAGAGGAGGCCAAGGGCCTCGTCAAAGAGCTTTCCGGCATCTTGAACTGGGTCGAGCAGCTCAGCGAGGTCGATACCTCGGCGGTCGAGCCGATGACGCGCGTCGTGCCGATCGAGCTCAAAAAGCGCGAGGACGCCGTCACCGACGGCGGCAAGGCCAAAGACATCCTCAAGAATGCGCCCATGGCCGAGGACGGGTTCTTCGTCGTGCCGAAGATCGTGGAGTGAGAGCGCATGCGTAGATTGCCTGCCAATTTGAGCCTTGCCGGAAGTGAGCGTCCGTGACCGAGCTGACCAAACTGACGCTTGCCGAGGCCCGCGACGGCCTGCGCAAAAAGAAGTTCTCCGCTGCCGAGCTGACGCAGGCGTTCCTTGAGGCGATCGCGGGCGCGAACCCCGCGCTCAACGCCTACGTGCTGCCGACGCCGGAGCTTGCGCTCGCGCAGGCGAAGGCGAGCGACAAGCGTCTCAAAGAAGGCAAGGCTCGCCCGCTCGAAGGCTTGCCGCTCGGCAACAAGGACCTCTTCTGCACGCTCGATCTGCGCACCACCGCCTGCTCGAAGATCCTCGACGATTTCCGCCCCACCTACGAGTCCGCCGTCGGCGCCAACCTGTGGGACGCGGGCGCCGTCATGCTCGGCAAGCTCAACTGCGACGAGTTCGCGATGGGCTCCTCCAACGAGACGAGCGCCTTCGGGCCGGTCATCTCGCCGTGGCGGCGCAAGGGCAAGTCCGACAGGCTGGTGCCCGGCGGCTCCTCGGGCGGATCGTCCGCCGCCGTCGCGGCCGACCTCTGCCTCGCCGCCACCGCGACCGACACCGGCGGCTCGATCCGCCAGCCCGCCGCGCTGACCGGCACCGTCGGGATCAAGCCGACCTACGGGCGCTGCTCGCGCTGGGGCATCGTCGCCTTTGCCTCCTCGCTCGACCAGGCGGGACCGATCGCCAAGACCGTGCAGGACGCCGCCATCATGCTCAAGGCCATGGCGAGCCACGACCCGCGCGATTCGACCTCCGTCGACACGCCCGTGCCCGACTACGAGACGGCGCTGGCCGAGGGCGTCAAAGGCCTGCGCATCGGCGTGCCGAAGGAGTATCGCGTCAAGGGCATGTCGGAGGAGATCGACAAGCTGTGGAGCCAAGGCATTGCGTGGCTGAAAGCAGCAGGCGCAACCATCCACGACATCTCGCTGCCGCACACGAAGTACGCGCTGCCAGCCTACTATATTATCGCGCCCGCGGAGGCCTCCTCCAACCTCGCGCGCTACGACGGCATGCGCTACGGCCTGCGCGAGACCGGCAAGGACCTGATCGACACCTATGAGCGCACGCGCGGGGCAGGCTTCGGCAAGGAGGTGCGCCGGCGCATCCTGATCGGCACCTACGTGCTGTCGGCCGGCTACTACGACGCCTACTACCTCAAGGCGCAGAAGGTGCGCAGCTTGATCAAGCGCGACTTCGACGAGGCGTGGAACACGGTTGATGTGGTGCTGACGCCGACGACGCCGTCGCCCGCCTTCGCGTTCGGCGAAAAGTCGGGCGACCCCATCGCCATGTATCTGGAGGACATCTTCACCGTCACCGTGAACATGGCGGGCCTGCCCGGCATCTCGGTGCCGGCGGGGCTGTCGAGTGAAGGCACGCCGCTGGGCCTGCAGCTCATCGGCAAGCCGTTCGACGAGGCGACGCTGTTCCGCGCGGCCAAAGCGATCGAGGACGCTGCCGGGCGCGTCACGGTCGGGGAGCGCTGGTGGGAAGCCAGCACCAAGCCCGGCACTACGGCACCCGCGGCGAAGGCGAAGAAACCGCCCGCCGCCAAGAAGACCAAGGGGAGGAAAAAATGAGCCCGCGCGCCGCTGAAGACTGCCGCGACATGGCCGAGGTTCGCGCCGAGATCGACCGCATCGATCTGGCGCTCGTCGACATCATCGCGGAGCGCTTCGCCTACGTCGACCGCGCCTGGCAGCTCAAGTCGAACCCGGGCGAAGCCTACGTGCCCTGGCGCATCCAGCAGGTGATCGACAAGGTGCGGGCGCGCGCCAAGGAGCGGGGCCTGCCGCCCGAGCTCACCGAGGCGCTGTGGCGCCAGATGATCGGCTGGTTCGTGCAGTACGAGGAGGAGAAGCTGCGCCGGCAGCTCGAGGGCAACGGCGGGCAGGGCTGAGCCGTGGAGATCAAGCCGTTCGATCCCTGGACGCTGGTCCTCATCTCGCTCTTCAATCCGGCGGTGATCGCGGTCGCCTTCTTGATGGGGCGGCGCGCCGATCAGTGGCAGAAGCTCATCGTCGCTGCGTTTGCCGCCTCGCTCTCAGGCTTCATCCTCTATTGGCTGGCGGCGGAGCTGGGGCTGCTGCCGATCCACGCGCTGGGCGGGGAGGCCGCAATCCTCGTGATGCAGCTCCTGCTCGGCTTCGTATGGGCCGGGCTCGGCTACTGGCTGCGCCGCGCCTAGCCCCGGCGTCGGGGCGCATGTGCTCACGGCGATTGAATGGCGCGGCACGCACCTTGTGCTCGCAACGTAGCGATGCGCGCCCGAAAACAGCCATCACTTTCAGCCACAACTAGCTCGGCGGGACAGTATCAGCGTACGTCGGGGGACGATCAGCATGTCGGAGACGAGTGGAGCGCCCGCGCGCCCCAGCAAAGGGCTCATTGTCAATCGTGGAGTTACGATCGTCGGCTCGCTCTCGTTGCAGGGCGATGTGGTCATCGAGGGAGCAGTGGACGGCGAGGTGCGCTGCACGAGCGTGCAGATCGCCGAGCGCGGCGTGGTCGACGGGCTCATCGTCGCGGACAAGGTCGTGGTGCTCGGCGAGTGCGTCGGCGCGATCTACGCCAAGGAGATCCTGCTCGGCGCCGCCTGCGCGGTCGAGGGCCATATCTTCCACCGCAAGCTCGTCCTGGAGGAGGGCTGCTACTTCGAGGGCAAATCGCGCTGCTATGCGAATCCGCTTGCGCACGCCCCGGCCCCCGAGCCGCCGCCCTGGAGCGGGGAGGAGCTGACCGCCAGCTTCGAAAACCCGCTCGGCTAAAGCCTCATTAAGCCTGAGGTTGCTCCGGCCGCGCCCCTGCGTTAACAGGGCGGGCGAGGAGCTTCCCATGCAGGACAAAGCCAAGACGGCCGGGCCCAAGAACCTCATCTCCGGCGCCACCGGCGATTGGGAGGTGATCGTCGGGCTCGAGGTGCACGCCCAGGTCGCCTCCGCCTCGAAGCTGTTCTCCGGCGCCTCCACGGCCTTCGGCGGCGAGCCCAACAGCCACGTCTCCCTCGTCGATGCGGCCATGCCCGGCATGCTGCCCGTCATCAACGCCGAGTGCATCGCGCAAGCGGTGCGCACGGGCCTCGGCCTCAAGGCCGCGATCAACCTGAAGAGCGTGTTCGACCGCAAGAACTACTTCTACCCCGATCTGCCGCAGGGCTATCAGATCAGCCAGTACAAGCAGCCGATTGTGGGCGAGGGCGAGGTCGAGATCGATGTCGACGGCGAGACGATCCACGTCGGCATCGAGCGCCTGCATCTGGAGCAGGATGCCGGCAAGTCGATCCACGACATGCACCCCGACTATTCCTACGTCGACCTCAATCGCTCGGGCGTCGCCTTGATGGAGATCGTGTCGAAGCCCGACCTGCGCTCGGCCAAGCAGGCCCAGGCGTATGTGTCGAAGCTGCGCACGATCCTGCGCTACCTCGGCACGTCGGACGCCGACATGGAGAAGGGCAACCTGCGTGCCGACGTGAACGTGTCCGTGCGCAAGCCGGGCGACAAGTTCGGCACCCGATGCGAGATCAAGAACGTCAACTCCATCCGCTTCATCGGCCAGGCCATCGAGGCGGAGGCACGCCGCCAGATCGACATCCTCGAGGACGGCGGCAGAATAGACCAGGAGACGCGGCTGTTCGATCCGGGCAAGGGCGAGACGCGCTCCATGCGGAGCAAGGAGGAGGCGCACGACTACCGCTACTTCCCCGACCCCGATCTTTTGCCGCTCGAGCTGACGATGGAGTACGTGGCTGAGCTGGAGAAGGGCCTACCGGAGCTTCCGGATGAGAAGAAGCAGCGCTTCATGCGCGACTTCGCCCTCTCCGACTACGACGCCAACGTGCTCGTCGCCGAGCGCGAGTCGGCCGACTACTTCGAGGCCGTGGCCAAGGGCCGCGACGGTAAGCTCGCGGCCAATTGGGTGATCAACGAGCTGTTCGGGCGCCTCAACAAGGAGGGGCTTTCGATCGAGAAATCTCCGGTGTCATCGCAGCAGCTCGCGGGCGTCGTCGACCTCATCGCGTCGGGCACCATCTCCGGCAAGATCGCCAAGGACCTGTTCGAGATCGTGTGGTCGGAGGGCGGCGATCCAGCCGCGATCGTGGATAAGCGCGGCATGAGGCAGGTGACCGACACTGGGGCGATCGAGAAGGCGGTCGACGAGATCATCGTCGCCAACCCGGACAAGGTGGAGCAGGTGAAGGCGAAGCCGACCATGCTCGGCTGGTTCGTCGGGCAGGTGATGAAGGCCTCCGGCGGCAAGGCCAACCCCCAGGCCGTCAACGAGATCCTGAAGAAGAAGCTCGGGATTTAGGCGCTGCGTTAGTTGGCAGGTGGCGATAAGGACTCTGGTTGCAGTCCGAGATTTGCAGTGCGCGATCGGTCATCGCTACGAATACATCAGCGACGTCTTGCCCGTCTCGCCCGGGTGAAGCAGACGAAGCCGCACGATGTAACTCCGCCCGGCAAAGAGCTTGTGGGTGATGGTCGCGCTACGCTCCTCGCCGCTGTCGTCGTCGCCGCTGAGATAGCGCGGGACACCATTGATATCTTCAAATAGCACGAGCAACGCATCGGACGCGCCCTTTGTTTCTATCGTATACTTCCGCGACGATGTCGGTTTGATCTCGAAATCCATTTGCTGGCCGGCGGCGAGGTCGGCGACTGCGGGCTGGAACGGCTGTAGCGTTGGCAGCGTCGGTTGCAGCAGGGGATACCATTTTAAAGCCCATTGTTTGTCCGCCGCCGAGAGCGTCCCCGGCGGAGTGAGCCCGTTGATATCGTATTGCTTGGGTTCGGCAATCAATCCCGGCTCGAATTCGTATTCCATGATCGAGTCTGGATCCCACTGCGAACCTTGAACCTGCTGCGGCGTGAGCTTTTCCAGGATGTTATGATACGTCGTGTCGTGGTCCCAATTGTTGGGAGGCTTGGCTATCGCGGCGTACACCGCTTGCTCGTGCCATTTGATCCCCGCGAACGGGTTCTGGTGCTCGTGCTCCATCCCAATTACGTGTCCAAGCTCGTGGAGCGCAGTGCCGCTGCCATAGGGTGTAGTAGGATCCCAGCCGTAAACTGTGGTCGGCTGGTTCAGCGGGGCACTCAACACCTCGCGGCCAACATTCGACGCTGAACTACCATCCGATGTCGAATAGCCGATGCGGACCTCAGCCTCGCTGAGCTGGCCAACCTCTTGAAATTGTAAGCCAATTCCGACCGCCTTCCATTTGGCAAACGCGCCTCGGACTGCGTCTGCCTGAGTTTTAGGAACCGAAAAATGACCGGATGTGAAAAAACAATAGTGCAGGACGGTCCCGTTTACCCACTTTGATTGGGTTGACAGAATAGCCGCGGCCCGGAGCGGATTGGCCATGACAACCGGGCTCAACTGGCGCACTGGGCGGCGCAAATTCCGGCAGAACGGCTTGGTGGGCTGGGCGGAAGTGGCGGCCTTTTTTATCGGTCGGCTGCGAGCCTGTGCCATGTGGTCTCCCTATTAATCGAGTGCCCCAAAGCTTCTTGAACACCAGGATTCCTTGCTCAACAATCGCCCGGCAAGTCGAGAGCAAAAGGCTCGGAATTCAAGCAGCTCTATCAACTTCCGAAATTGCAGGGCCGGAACCGATCACGGGTCGACTGCGGCACAATCGCATTGACAATATGCTGACCAACGGGGTGCTCGTGCATATTGTTATCGACCATGAAATCCTTGACGAAATTCACTGTTCTGGCATCGATCATAACCGACGCCCTACTCCGCTTCGCGGCCTTGACGAACTTATCGAGCTGCTCGCTTTCTTCAATCACCTTCAACGCCCTAACTACGTCATGAAGCCCCAATTTAAATGAGGTCCCGGGCCTCATATACGTCGGCTTGACTTTTGCTAACTTTACTTTCGACCGAATCCGCGATTTTGTCTTTGTCTTTTTCGCTTTCGCCATGTCGATCTCCTACGGTTCGACCGTAATCGTCGGGCTAAACAGTTTGAGCGTTAAGAACTGGCTCACCGCCGCGGCGGCGTTCGCTTCGGCGCTGGTTGTTGGCTGGGCGGTGATAAGAGGTGTGGCCAAAAGCTCGGTGCGAACTGGCCCGACCAATCCGATGCCGGGCCCTGCGATCGCCAGCGCCATTACGACCTTATGGAGATCGGTGCGCGTGGCGACGCCGGTCAGGGCCGCGTCTGTGACGCTCAGGCCGTGTCCGACCGGAGTAAAAGTGACTTTTGGCGCCAGCGTGCCGGTAATGACCGTCTGAAATGCGAGCGCGTCAACGAGCGTCGGCGGGCCCTTTGAATCTTTTGCCGCGCCACCGAGGTTGGCAAAGAGGGTGAGATTGATGAAGTCTTGGACCAAGTACTTCACGCCGATTTTGCCGGCGATGGGATAGAGGTAGTTTTCCGGCACGTCGTTATAGCTATACGTCTCGCGGGCAGAGTGCTTCTCGCAGTAGTCATCGGGCAGTCGGATGAGGCCACTGAAGGTATCGGTTATTGTGAATGTACGCTCATTTTGGCGCTGGCGATCCAATCCACCCTTTATTCCCAAGGTAAACTTGGCGTTGGTAAATGGTTTGAGTAAGTTTACCTCCGTATCAAGGTCGTTGACTTCGGTCATTTGGAGATCGAAAGTGTAGGCAACGCCCGTATCGAAGAATAGCCTTACGATTTTGGCCACGCGGCCATTGAAAAGCGCTGGCCGAAATTCCTGTAT
>DATIZL010000067.1:0-22033 GCA_035517115.1 Hyphomicrobium sp. | reverse complement strand
CGACTGGGCGGCGCAGCGCATCAAGGGACTCGATCTGTGGAGCGCCATGGCGAACGCGCTGCGCCGCTCGATCGGCACGAGCCCGCAGCAGCAGGGCGACAGGGTCATCAAGACGCTGATCGAGAGCTTCCAGTATCCGCGCAAGGGCCCGGGGATGATGTGGAACGCCGCCGCCGCCAAGGTCAGGGCGCAGGGCGGCACGATTTACATGGGCCACAGCCTGCAGAGCATGTCCTGGGACGACAAGAGCGGGGTGTGGACGATCACCGCGGCGACGCCCAAGGGCCCGCGGTACTTCACCGCGCGCCACGTCATCTCGTCGGCGCCGATCCGCGAGCTGATGCAGAGCATCGAGCCCGCACCGCAATCGCTCGCGGCCGCCGAGCAGCTGCGCTACCGCGATTTCATCACGGTCGCGCTCGTCGTCGACAAGCCCGACCTCTTCCCCGACAACTGGATCTACATCCACGAGCCGAACGTGCGCGTCGGGCGCATCCAGAATTTCCGCTCCTGGTCGCCGGAGATGGTGCCGGACGAGACGCTCTCCTGCCTCGGGCTCGAGTATTTCTGCTTCGAGGGCGATGGCCTTTGGACGGCGACCGACGAGCAGCTCATCGCTCTCGCCAAACGCGAGCTCGCGGCCATCGGGCTTGCTCGCGAGGATGAGGTGAGGGACGGCTGCGTCGTGCGCCAGAAGAAGGCGTATCCGGTCTACGACGACGAATACAAGATGCACGTCGATGCAATTCGCGACGACATCGAGGCGCACTACCCGACGCTGCACCTCGTCGGCCGCAACGGCATGCACAAGTACAACAACCAGGACCACGCGATGATGACGGCCATGCTGACCGTGCGCAACATCCTCGCCGGTGAGACGATCTACGACGTTTGGGGCGTCAACGAGGATGCCGAGTACCACGAGGCCGGCGTCTCGAGCGAGCAGGAGGCCTTGAAAAGCATGCGCCAGGTTCCGCGCCGCGTCAGGTCGGCCGCGTGAGCACCGGTCACGGCACACACCGATTGGCCCGGGGAGCCGGGCTGGACGCCACCGGCGCTGCTTCGCGCACGGTTGGCAGCATCCGCGCGCTGCTCCCGCAGCTCTCACGCTATGCCGTCGTGAGCGCACTCGCCCTCGGCCTCGATTTCTCGGTGTTCCTCGGTCTCAACGGTGCCATTGGGCATCCAACTCTCGCGGGCGTGGTCGGCTACGCCTGCGGGATTGCGCTGCATTATCAATTGTCGCGGCATTTCGTGTTTGCCACCGCCGGCTCGGCCAAATCGGCCCATCGCCGGTTCGGCGAGTTCGTGGCGAGCGGCCTCATCGGTCTTGCGGTGACGGCCGTGGTCATCGCCGCGGCGACGGGGATGGGCGCGGCCCCCATCGTCGCCAAGGTCATGGCGGCGGGTGCTAGCTTCCTCGGCGTCTACGCCATCCGCCGGGCCATCGTCTTCGCCTGAGCCCTATTCCTCGAGCGTGGCCCGGCAGGCATACTCGCGCACCTTCACATAAGCCCCGAGGAGGAGCTATGCCCGCCTACTGGCTGTTCAAGACCGAGCCCGAGGTCTTCTCCTGGGAGATGCTGAAGGCGCGCGGCAAGAAGGGTGAGCCCTGGGACGGCGTGCGCAACTTCCAGGCCCGCAAGAACATGGTCGAGATGAAGATCGGCGACCTCGGCTTCTTCTATCACACGGGCGAGGACAAGGAGATCGTCGGCATCCTCAAGGTGTCGGCGCTCGCCCATCCCGATCCCAAGGACGACACCGGCGTGTGGAAGTGCGTCGACGTCGTGGCGCTGGAGGCGCTGCCGAAGCCGGTGAAGCTGGCGGCGGTGAAAGCGAACCCGAAGCTCGCCGCCATGGTGCTGACGAGGAACGCGCGGCTCTCCGTGCAGCCGGTAACGGCTGCCGAATGGGCCGAGGTCTGCCGCATGGGCAGCCTTGACGCAAAGAAGCTCAAGGCATGAGCGAGACCCTGCGGCTGGGGCTCGATCCCAAATCGCGCCGGTCCGCCGAGACGTTCATCCGCGCCAACACCAAGGCGCTCGCACCCCCGCTGGTGCCTGAGATCACGCTGCTGCTGGCCGAGGAATCGCTACCCATCTGGCAGAAGACCGAGGAGGAGCTGGGTGAGATGAACGTTCCCCCGCCCTATTGGGCCTTCGCCTGGGCCGGCGGGCAGGCCTTGGCGCGTCTCATTCTCGACCGGCCGGAGCTGGTGAGAGGTAAGCGCGTGCTCGATCTCGGGTCCGGGTGCGGGCTCTCCGCCATCGCCGCGGCGCGCGCAGGCGCGCGCTCCGTGCTCGCAGCGGACATCGATGCCATCGCGCTCGACGCCATCGGCCTCAACGCGGCGGCAAACGGCGTCAGCGTGGCGACCACCGGCGACGATCTCCTGTCGAACGCTCCTATGGAGGTGGAGGTTGTGCTCGTCGGCGATCTCTTCTACGAGCGCGCGCTTGCCGACCGTGTGCTGACGTTCATCGATAGAGCGGCCACGTCCGGAGCCCTTGTGCTCATCGGCGACCCGCAGCGCAATTACTTCCCCAAAGGCCGCTTTGAGGCGGTGGCCGAGTACCGCGTACCCGTGACGCGCGACCTCGAGGACGCCGAGATCAAGAAAACGGCGGTGTGGCGTCTTTCACCGTCCTAGCCGCTCTCGGCGCGGACGCGGCGCCCGCGATCTGATATTCTCCGCGCCAAGGCTCGCAGCGGAGGAAGCGCATGCAATTGGCCGGTCTCCACCTCTTCGCGATCGTGCTTGCTGCCGTTGTCAGCTTCATGTTCGGCTGGCTATGGTACGGCGTGCTCTTTCCCAAGCAGTGGATGAAGGCGGCGGGAAAGACGGAGGCCGACGTCAAAAGCGACGGCGGTCCGAGCCCCGTGCCCTTCGTCATCTCCTTCATTGCCCTGTTGGTGATGGCCTGGGTGCTGGGCGGCATCATCCATCACCTTGGTCCGGGGGAAGTGACGCTAAGGCACGGCGCGGCCACGGGCGCCTTGCTTTGGCTCGGCTTCGTCGCCACGACGCTCGTGGTCAACCACACGTTCCAGGGCGCAAAACCAGCTTTGACGGTCCTTGATGCAGGTCATTGGCTGGGGGTGCTGCTTCTGCAAGGTGCCGTGATTGGCTGGCTCGGCGGGTGAGGCTTCTCGGCGCGATTGCACCAAGGGTCAAATTGCCGTTGGCGCGCGCTGCCTCCATAATCGCGACCAATAAGAGCCGAGGGAGGAATTCGGACTATGACGGACAAGCTCCATCCGGTGGGCCCGGAATGGGCAGCTCGCGCCTGGATCGACAAGAAGGCGTACCGCAGCCTCTATGAGCGCTCCATCAGCGATCCCAACGGCTTCTGGGGCGAGATCGGGCGGCGCATCGACTGGATCAAGCCCTACACGCGCGTCAAGAACACCTCGTTCGATCCCCACAACGTGTCGATCAAGTGGTTCGAGGACGGCACCTTGAACGTCAGCGCCAACTGCATCGATCGCCACCTCCCTACCCGCGCCGATCAGGTCGCCATCATTTGGGAAAGCGACGATCCATCGCGCGACGAGAAGATCACCTACCGCCAGCTGCACGAGCGCGTCTGCCGCTTCGCCAACGTCTTGAAGGGGCACGGCGTCAGGAAGGGCGACCGCGTCACCATCTACTTGCCGATGATTCCGGAGGCCGCCTACGCCATGCTCGCCTGCGCGCGCATCGGGGCGGTGCACTCGGTCGTCTTCGGCGGCTTCTCCCCCGACAGCCTGGCAGGCCGCATCGAGGACGCGCAGTCGAAGTTCATCATCACTGCGGACGAAGGCGTGCGCGGCGGCAAGCATGTGCCGCTCAAGAAGAACGCGGACGAAGCGCTGAAGAAGGTCGCCAAAGGGGGCGAGAAGGTGCTCGTCGTGCGCCACACCGGGGGCCCCGTGCCGTGGGAGCCGGGCCGCGATTTGTGGCTCAACGAGGAGCAGGCGAAGGTTTCGGCTGACTGCCCCCCGGTCGAGGTGGGCGCCGAGGACCCGCTGTTCATCCTCTACACATCGGGCTCGACGGGAAAGCCCAAGGGGGTTGTGCACACCTCCGGCGGCTATCTCGTGTTCGCCGCCACGACGCATCAATATGTGTTCGACTATCACGACGGCGACATCTACTGGTGCACGGCGGACGTCGGCTGGGTCACCGGCCACAGCTACATCCTCTACGGCCCCCTCGCCAACGGCGCGACCACGCTCATGTTCGAGGGCGTGCCCAACTACCCGACCATGTCGCGCTTCTGGGACGTCGTCGACAAGTGGAAGGTCAACATCTTCTACACGGCGCCGACGGCGATCCGCGCGCTGATGGGCGCCGGCGACGATTTCGTCAAGCGCACGAGCCGCTCCACCTTGCGCTTGCTCGGCAGCGTCGGCGAGCCGATCAATCCAGAGGCGTGGGAGTGGTACTTTAACGTGGTCGGCGAGCGCCGCTGCCCCATCGTCGACACCTGGTGGCAGACGGAAACGGGCGGCATCCTCATTACGCCGCTACCCGGCGCCACCGACTTGAAGCCCGGCTCCGCGACCAATCCGTTCTTTGGCGTCGATCCCGCGCTCGTCGACGAGAAGGGCGCCCCGCTCACCGGAGCAGCGGCCGGCAATCTGGTCATCCGCGACAGCTGGCCCGGACAGGCGCGCACCGTGTTCGGCGACCACGAGCGCTTCGTGCAGACGTATTTTTCCACCTACCCCGGCAACTACTTCACCGGCGACGGCTGCCGCCGCGACGAGGACGGCTACTACTGGATCACCGGCCGTGTCGACGACGTGATCAACGTGTCGGGGCACCGGCTCGGCACGGCGGAGGTGGAGAGCGCGCTCGTCTCGCACCCCAAGGTCGCCGAGGCCGCGGTTGTCGGCTACCCCCACGATCTCAAGGGCCAGGGCATCTACTGCTACGTGACGCTCATCAATGGCGAGACGTGGAGCGAAGAGCTGCGCAAGGAGCTCGTCGCACACGTGCGGAAGGAGATCGGCCCCATCGCCTCGCCCGACCTCGTGCAGTTCGCACCGGGCCTGCCCAAGACCCGCTCGGGCAAGATCATGCGGCGCATCCTGCGCAAGATCGCGGAGGACGATTTTGGAAGCCTCGGCGACACCTCGACGCTCGCCGACCCGGCCGTCGTCGACGACCTCATCAACAACCGCCAGAACCGCCGCGCGGTGTGAGTGAGCCGAGCCGCCTACGGGGGAGCAAAAGCGGTCCGCTGGCCAGTTTGCCGGCAGTGCTTCAAGGCGCCGCACCTTCCGTTGTAGACAACCGCCGAGAATTGCGGCCCCTTCTGCCTGCTTTAGCCCATAGAGCAGGCTGATTCATCCGCCTGGTGGGGCACCAAAAGACCTGCACAAGCATTTTGATCCCGGACCACCAGACCTTACGCTCATGCGATGAGGAGACAGTCATGCGTGTCAACACGGCTATTCTGATGTCAGCTGCGATGAGCGCCGGCTTGATCGGCGTGGGAACGGCATGGGCCGCGTCCGATCCGCGCGGCGTGTGGATCGACGAGAAGGGGCGTGGCGGCGTCGAGATCAAGGATTGCGGCGCAAAGCTGTGCGGCCACATCGTCTGGGCGCGCGATGAAGCCGACAGCAAGAAGGGCTGCGGCAAGCAGATCATCGGTGATGTGGCGCCGCAGGGCGGCGGCGTATGGGACAATGGTTGGATTTACGACCCCGACAAGGGCAGGCGGTACGATGTCGAGCTGAAGCCGCTCGATGACAACAGGCTGCGCGTGAAGGGCTATGCGGGGGTCAAATTCTTTTCCCGCTCGATGATCTGGACGCGGGCGCCGGCCGACACCAAGCGGTGCGATGCCGCGGGGGCCAAGGCCGCCGATTCCACCGGCCTCGGTAAGCCAGCTGA
Organism: Hyphomicrobium sp.; assembly: GCA_035517115.1. Taxonomy (GTDB): domain Bacteria; phylum Pseudomonadota; class Alphaproteobacteria; order Rhizobiales; family Hyphomicrobiaceae; genus Hyphomicrobium_A. The sequence goes on along the minus strand of DATIZL010000067.1, from coordinate 16,143 downwards.
TACCGCTCCTGTGGTGGGCGCGGATGCTTCCGGCAAGAATGAAGCCTCGAAAAGCGCAGACCTCGCCGCTCCGGGCCCGGCGGTAGCGCCTTCCGTGGCGCGGGCGCCCGATGCGAAGTCGGGCACGGAGCCCCCGGCCAACTCGCCGCCACCCAAAGAGACCGCGGCTCCACCCAAGCAGGATGCACCCGAGGTCGCAACGGCGGAGGACCCCGACGACTCCCGGGAGCGCCCCGACGTCGGCGCACGGCCGCACGGCTTCAGGTTCGGCAATGGCTATGGGATGACGGAGACGGGCGATGGGAACTGCCGCCTCAAGGTCCCGTACTTCTCGATGACGTTCAGGTGCAGGGACTGACTCCGCGTCTTCCCACCGGACAAGAGCACAGTCCGGCTTCAAGGTCGGACCAGCCCTTACCTGTACCGCACGAACACGCTGCGGCCGAGGCGCCGCCGGTGTTTGAAACGAGGATTGGTCTAATCACCGCCCGGGTATAGAATTTAAAGGCGGTGAGCGGTGGGCACTCTTCGTTAGAGGAGAAGACTCACATGAAGCGGAGAAGCTTTTTCCTCATCATTTTTGCCGTCGGATGCTTTATCGGAACCTCCACACTAATTCCGAGCCTTGCCCCTGCCGAGGCAGACAAGATCAAAACCGCCATGGCGGCTTTGAAGGCAAAGACTGAAAAACTCGGGGCACCGAAGGTGGAAGGCAAAGACCTGTATTTCGGCAAGACGAAAGCGGACAACTCGGTGGTTGATGCGATTGCAAAAGAGCACGGCGGAGCGGCAACGGTCTTTGTGAAGGCCGGCAATGGCTACGTACGCGTCGCCACCACTTTGAAGAAGGAGGACGGCTCCAGTGCGGTTGGCACCGTCCTGGATGCAACGAGCCCCGCTGTCGCCAAAATTAGTGGAGGAGAGGCGTATTACGGAGACGCGACCATTTTTGGGAAGCCGTACGTCACTGGATACGAGCCAATCAAAGACGCTTCTGGTGCCGTCATCGGGGCCTACTTCGTCGGCCAGCAAAAGTGACATGTGGTTGCGTTTGGGGCGCCAGGCGTGACGGCGTCGCGAGCGATAGCATTGGCAGAAGGAGCTATGCCGCTGGGGGCAATCCGGCGCTCCCATGATTGTTCCGTACGCCGCTCGACCAGGCTTAAATCCGCACAGCCAGCCGACAAAACTCAAGTCCGAGTTCGATCGCGCCCGCGCCCTACTTGCACGCCCAGAACACGCCGCGGTCGAGGTGCAGGTGGTTCCAGTGCGCCGCATTGAACTCGGGCCCGATGGCGACGCGGAAATACTTGCACGCGCGCATGTGCGCGGCACGCAGGAAGGCCGCCTCGGGCCCGCTGCCCTTGTAGTCCTTGGCAACCGTGATGACGCGCCCGTCCGCAAGCTTGAAACCGGAAATGTCGATGGCATTGGCGAGCGCGTGCTCGCTGCGCACATTCGTCCATTTGCTGTTGCCGATCATGTTGCGGCAGTCGTAGGCGCCCATGTCCTCGAGGCCAGCTACGCGGCTGCCGAAGGTCGCTAGCGCAAGCGGCTGCACCTCGAACTCCATCCACAGCGCCAGCGCCGCGGCCTCCTCGCAGGTGAGCTTGTCGACGCTGAGCTCCGCGCCGCCGACAGCGCTCAAGCGGACCGCGTTGACCCAGCCGCATCCGTCCTTGATGGGGTTGTCGGGAATGGGCGTCGCCGCGATGTGAGGCTCGCGCAGAATCGCCCGGCACAACTCGGGCTCACGTTTGAGCGCGGCAAGCCGGAAGTCGATGAACCAGCTTGGCCGCTCCGCGAGCGAGATCGGCGCGAATGGCGCGTAGCGCTGCGGCACGAGACCGAGCCAGAAGGCCGCGAGGATCGCGCCGAGCATGAGGAGGACGAGCGACGTGCGCAGGATGATGCGTCCCGGTCGGCGCATGAAGGATCCAAACGAGCGGTTGTGTCGCCAGTATAGGAGCAGCAGGCCCCTGAGCTACATGGCAGTGTCGCGTGCTTTCCGAATATCGGGTGCGCGTGGCGGTCGCGCCGCGGCAGAGAAGCGGGCTAAGGCTGTCATCCTCGGGCTAGTCCCGAGGATCCAGCTTTCCGCGCACGCCTTGCGTTCAGCTTTTTCGACGGGGAGCCTGCGGAGCCCTGGATCCTCGGCGTGAAGCCGAGGATGACAGGGGAAGGCATGCGCACGCCGGCATCAGAAGTCTGACGCTATCCCGTCCTTCTCCCAGTCGCCATAGCGGGCCGGATCCGGGCCTTTGCGGCCGCCGACCTCGGGGACTCCGCTGTCGTCGCGCTGCTGGCGCCGGCGCCGCTCCTCCGCCTCCTTGAGCGCCCGCTCGGCGGCGGGCGGCAGCGTGGGCTGTTCGGGTCTTGCAGCCATTGGAGGATTTCCGCGGCCTCTGGCGGTTGTCGTCAACCTTATCCATATAGCATGTCGCACACGGCTCCAGACTGGCGGAGCCTGGGAGGCCCTATGAACTACGTCCGCACGGCGATGCTGCTCGCCCTCCTGACCGCGATTTTCGTCGCGCTCGGCGCGGCCGTGGGCGGAGAGACCGGCATGGTTGTCGCCTTCTTCCTGGCCCTCGCCTTGAACCTGTTCAGCCTGTGGAACTCCGACAAGATGGTGCTGCGCCTCTACGGCGCGCGGGAGGTCGACGAGCGCTCGGCGCCCGAATACTACGGCATTGTGCGCGACCTGGCACAGCGTGCGGGCCTTCCGATGCCGCGGGTCTTCGTCATCGAGAGCGCGCAGCCGAACGCCTTTGCCACCGGGCGCAACCCCGCGCACGCGGCGGTGTGCGCTTCGACCGGCCTGCTGCAAGCTTTGAGCCGCGAGGAGCTCACCGGCGTAATCGCGCACGAGCTGACGCACGTGAAGAACCACGACACCCTCACGATGACGGTCGCCGCGAGCATCGGCGGCGCCATCTCCATGCTCGCACAGTGGATGCAGTTCGGCTTCCTGTTCGGCGGCAACCGCGACGACCGCAGCGGGGTCGGCATGCTGAGCGCGCTGCTTGCGATCATCGTCGCCCCCATTGCGGCCATGCTCGTGCAGATGGCGATCAGCCGCTCGCGCGAATATGCCGCCGACCGCGGCGGCGCCATCATCTCGGGGCGGCCGATGTGGCTCGCCTCCGCGCTCGCCAAGATCGACGCCTACGCGCACCAGATCCCGAACGAGACCGCGGAGGCCGTGCCTGCGACCGCGCCCTTGTTCATCATCAATCCCTTGAGCGGGCAGGGCTTCGACAATTGGTTCTCGACCCACCCGAGCACCGAGAACCGCATCGCCGCTCTGGAAGAGATGGCGCGCGAGAGCGGGCAAATAGGTCAGGCGTCGAGATCGCACGAGGCTTCCTCGGGCGCCGAGACGGGCCCCTGGGACGCGCCGCGCACGCGCGGTCCGTGGGGTTAGCGCGGTGGCGGCGGGGGCGGACACCAAAGCAAGATCAAAGCGGGGCGATCGAAAGGCTCGCGCATCGGCTGCTCCGGCGGGGCTCGCGGCGCGCGCAGCCGCCGTCCGCCTCATCGCCGCCGTCATGCAAAAGCAGCACGCGCTCGATGACGCCCTCGCCAAGGAATTCGCGTCCGATGCCTTGGCGCCGCGCGACCGCGCGCTCGCCCGCCTTATCGCAGGCACCGTGCTGCGCCAGGCCGGCGAGCTGAAAGCCGTATTGAGCGGCTACCTCGAGAAGCCCCCACCCGAGCCCTCGGGCAACCTCTGGCCGATCCTGCTGGCCGGTGCCGCTCAGCTTCTCTACCTCAACACGCCGCCGCATGCCGCCGTCGGGCTCGCGGTCGAGCAGTCGCGGCATGACCCTCGTGCAAGGCGATATGATCGCCTGATCAATGCAGTTTTGCGCCATGTTTCACGTGAAGGCCTAAGTGCATTGCAGGGCCTCGATGCCGCGCGGCTCAACGTGCCCGCATGGCTGTTTGAGCGTTGGAGTAAGACCTACGGTGAGGCGGATGCGCGCCGCATCGCGTCAGCCTCGCTCTGCGAGGCGCCGCTCGACTTGAGCGTAAGGTCCGATCCCGGCCTGTGGGCTGAGCGTCTCGGCGGCACGGTGCTGCCCACGGGATCGGTGCGGCTCGCTGCTGGCGGCCGCATCGAGGATCTGCCCGGCTATGCCGAGGGAGCCTGGTGGGTGCAGGATGCCGGCGCAGCCATCCCCGCGCGCCTTCTCGGCGACGTTGCCGGCCGCAGCGTCGCCGATCTGTGCGCAGCGCCCGGCGGCAAAACGGCAGAGCTCGCCGCGGCCGGCGCCGACGTCACCGCGGTCGAGCTTTCGGCGGAGCGGCTTGGTCGGCTGCGGGGAAATCTCGAGCGGCTGCACCTAGCGGCCGAGCTCGTCGTAGCGGACGCCGCAAGTTGGGCACCGGGCAAGGTGTTCGATGGCGTGCTGCTCGATGCTCCCTGCACCGCCACTGGCACCATCCGCCGCCACCCCGATATCCTGCACTTGAAACGGCCGGAGGATGTCGCCACGCTCGCCGCGCTGCAGTCGCGATTGCTCGATAACGCGGCGCGGCTCGTCAAGCCGGGCGGCATGCTCGTCTACTGCACATGCTCGCTCGAGCCCGAGGAGGGGCCCGAGCAAATCGCGCGGCTGCTCGCCAACGATCCGGGGTTCTCCCGCCTCCCGATCGCGCCGGGCGAATGCGGGATTCTACCCGACTGGATCACATCGGACGGCGACCTGCGTACCCTGCCGTTCCACTTGCCGCATGCGCAAAAGGAGCTATCCGGGATCGACGGGTTCTACGCCGCGCGCCTTTCCCGCCGCACGTGATTGTGGCGCTCATCTAGTCTGCGCACAGCTCGTCGCGGTCTTGTCCTTGTTTTGCCCGGCGCGTGAGGATAGTCCGGAACGATAGGCTTGACTCTACACCCGTTGAGCAGAAGCGGCGTTCGCCCCGTTGCGGAGGTCTGGCGATGGCGGAAATGACTTTCAGGGACCGCCTGAAGATCGCGACGTTGTCTGTGGAGCGCTCGCAGCGGTCCGCCGTTGCGCAAACGCTTGCTACGTTCTTGCCGGCGTGGTCGGTTGCATCGAGCCCCGCCGACCGGCTGCTGATCGTCCCACAGGATCTGCGCACGGCCGACCCGAGCTTCTGGCGGGAGGTCGAGCACGGGCAGTTCGGGCTCGCGGGTAGCATCGCTTTCCTGCGCGGGCGCTCGCCGTTTGACATTGCGCCGCCGACCGCCGCCTGGGAGGGCGAGCTGCATGGATTTGGCTGGTTGCGCAATCTCGCTGCGGCCGCCGATGAGGACGAGCAGAAAGGTGCTCGCGCCCTCGCCTCCGAGTGGGCCATCCGCTTCGGCAACAGCAAAGGCGTCCCTGCGGAGCCCATAGTCGCCGCCCGCAGGCTCATCTCCTGGATCTCGCACGCGACGCTGCTGCTCGAGGGCGCGGACGCCGCGACCTACGAGGCCATCACCGCGAGCCTCGGGCACCAGATAGCGCTGCTCGCCGGCTCGCGGCGCGATGCGCCCGATGGCTATCCGCGCCTCATGGTCCTCATTGCGCTCATGTTCGCAGAGCTCTCCGTCGCCAGGCAGCAGCGAAGACTGAAGGACATCGAGCCGACGCTTGCCGCCGAGCTGCGGCGCCAGATCCTGCCGGACGGCGGTCATATGAGCCGCAACCCGAGCCTGCTCGTCGAGCTCATGCTCGATCTCTTGCCCCTCAACCAGTGCTTCATCGCGCGCGATCGCGAGCCGCCGGCCCCGCTCGTTGAGGCTCTCGCGCGCATGCAGGCCATGATCCGCTACCTGCGCCTGGGCGACGGCATGATCGCGCGCTTCAACGGGGCGGGTGCTCCCGCCGCTGCCGGCTTGGGCATCATTCTCGCCTATGGCGAAGCGTCCGCGCCGGCGCTCAGCGAGGCCCGGGCCTCGGGCTATGTGCGGCTTGCGCGGGGCGACAGCATCGTCGTCGCCGACGTCGGATCGCCGCCTGCGCCCAACGTCGGAGGTGAGGCGCAGGCGGGATGCTTGTCGTTCGAGATGAGTTCTGGCCGGCATCTGCTCTTCGTCAACGGCGGCATGCCGTGCAGGGCCTCCGCCGACTGGGTCCCGGCGGCGCGAGCTACCGCCAACCACAACACCTTGTGTCTCGCGGAGCAGTCCTCATCCAAGCTCGTGGCGCAGCGGTTGAAGGCGGCGGCCGGTCTGTCGCTGCGTCAGCCCGACAATGTCGACTGGCACCTTGGGGATGCGGGCGGTGGCGTCGCGCTGGAAGCGAGCCACGACGGCTACCAGCGCCGGTTCGGCCTGCTGCACAGCCGGCGGCTGCAGCTCACCGAGGACGGCGCCCGCCTCGATGGCTGCGACCGGATCCACGGCGGCAAACGGGACGTTCGCCTCAAGGCCGACATCCCCTTTGCCATCCATTTCCACCTGCACCCCGAGGCCTCCTGCCGGCTGCGGGCCGAGCCGGATGAAGCCGAGCTTTCCTTGCCCGGCGGAGAGCGCTGGCGCTTCACGGTGCGCGGTGCCGCGCTCACGGTGGAGGAGAGCACCTTTTTCGCCAATAGCACCGGCACCCGCCCTGCGATGCAGATCGTCTTGCGCGGTGCCACCTTCGGCAACAGCGAGATCAACTGGGCGGTGGAACGGATCTCCCAGGGAGAGGCTGCATGACGCAAGGGCGCAAAATCAGCCGGGCGCTCCTCTCGGTCTCCGACAAGACGAACCTTCTCGCGTTCGCGCGCGCGCTGTCGCAGATGGGGGTGGAGCTCATCTCGACCGGCGGGACGGCGGCCGCGTTGCGCGCCGAGGGGCTCGCCGTGAAGGACGTGGCCGAGCTGACGGGCTTCCCGGAAATGCTCGACGGGCGCGTGAAGACGCTGCATCCCAAGGTGCACGGCGGTCTCCTATTCGTGCGCGGCAACGCCCAGCATGAGAAGCAGGCTGCGGCCCAGGGGATCGCTCCGATCGATCTGCTGGTCGTCAACCTCTACCCGTTCGAGGCGACGGTAGCGAAAGGCGCCCCATTCGAGGAGTGCATCGAGAACATCGACATCGGCGGCCCGGCGCTCATCCGGGCGGCGGCGAAGAACCACGCAGGCGTGACCGTGGTCGTCGAGCCAGCGGACTACGAGCGCGTGCTCTCCGAGATGCGCGCGAATGCCGGTAGGACGATGCTCCCTCTGCGCAAACAGCTCGCGGCCAAGGCCTATGCGCGCACGGCCGCCTACGACGCGGCGATCAGCAACTGGTTTGCGGGCGCGCTCGGCGATGAAACGCCGGAATGGCGCGCGTTCGCGGGAAAGCTCTCCCAAGCGCTGCGCTATGGCGAGAACCCGCATCAGACGGCGGCGTTCTACGTTTCCGGTGAGGCGCGCTTCGGCGTGGCAACGGCGGTGCAGCACCAGGGCAAGGAGCTGTCCTACAACAACCTCAACGACACGGATGCAGCCTACGAGCTCGTCGCGGAGCTTGCCCTCTCCGGTCCGGCGGTCGCCATTGTCAAGCACGCCAACCCGTGCGGCGCGGCAACCGCGGACTCGCTCAAGGAGGCCTACGTGAAGGCTCTGCGCTGCGATCCCGTGAGCGCCTTCGGCGGCATCGTCGCGCTGAGCGGCACCATCGACGCCGCGGCGGCCGAGGAGGTCAGCAAAATCTTCACTGAGGTGGTGATTGCTCCCGATGCAACGTCCGAGGCCAAGGCCATCTTCGCGGCCAAGAAGAACCTGCGCCTGCTCACCGCAGGCGGCCTCCCCGATCCACGCGCGCCGGGCGTGCTGGTGCGCTCGCTGGCGGGTGGGCTCCTCGTGCAGTCGCGCGACAACGGCGTCGTCGGCGCGAGCGACCTCAAAGTCGTCACCAAACGCGCGCCCACGAACCGGGAGCTCGCCGATCTCTTGTTCGCGTTCAAGGTGGCAAAGCACGTCAAGTCGAACGCCATCGTCTACGTGAAGGACGGCGCGACTGTCGGCATAGGCGCGGGGCAGATGAGTCGCGTCGACTCGGCGCGTATCGCGGCGCTCAAGTCCGCGGATGCCGCCAAGGCGATGGGCGCCAAGGAGCCGCTCACGCGCGGCTCCGTAGTGGCGTCGGACGCGTTCTTCCCGTTCCCCGACGGCCTGCTCGCCGCCGCGGAAGCGGGAGCGACCGCCGTCATTCAGCCGGGCGGCTCCATGCGTGACGCCGACGTGATCGCGGCAGCCGACGAGAAGGGCCTTGCCATGGTCTTCACCGGCATGCGCCACTTCCGCCACTGACGCCATGCAGAGAAGCGCCGCGGTTCGCTTGCGCCCGGCAGGCCGACCGGACTGGGACCTGATCCGCGGCTGGCTGGCGCGTGAGGACATTCAGGACTGGTGGGGACCGCTCGCGGCGACCGAGGCCGAGGTCAACATGGCGCTCAGCTCAGCGCACGCGCTCTGCCGCATCATCGAGGCGGACGGCGAGCCGGTCGGATATGCGCATGCCGTCGACGCAACGCTGTGGGGAGAATCGCTGCCGCAGGATCTCGAGCCCGGCACTTGGGATCTCGACCTCTTCATCGCGTCGGAGGAGCATCGCGGCCGCGGGGTTGGGCAGGCCGCTCTGGCGCTGCTCAAGGACGAGGTATTCGCCTCCACGCTGGCGGTCGCCGTCTGCGTCTTCCCCTCGGTTAAGAACGAGCGCGCCGTGCGTGCCTACGAGAAGGCCGGTTTTCGCTGGAAACGCATCTGGAACGACCCGCACGCGGGGCCCTCGTGGTTTATGGTCGCCGAGCGGCCCCAGCAGTGATTGTGCTTGACAGCTAAAGGGCTTAGGATAGCCCGCTTAGTCCAACGAGCTGAGGGTCGAGCTAGTGAACACAGTCATCAGGGCGATCATTTTGGTCCTCATCGTGGCCGCGGTTGTCGCCGGCCTCTACTACGTCTACACGCCGATCCCGGAGAAGGCCGCAACTCCCGCTCCTGCGGCCACTACCGCGCCGCCGCCTCCGGCCGAGGCCATGGCTCCGGCCGCCCCGGCTCCCGCTGCTCCGGCGCCCGCGCCGTCCGACGCGATGGCGCCGGCCGCTCCGCCGGCAGCCACCGAGCCTGCGACCCCGAACGCGGAGCCCGAGCCGCAACCCGATACCCCGGCTCCCGGCGCGCCTGCAGAGCCCGCTCCGGGCGAGCAGGCGCCGGCCCCGTAAAATCGAACGGGCCAGGGATGCCTCCCTGGCCCGTTTCGCTTCCTGCCGGTTCTGCTGCTCAGAGTGAATCGGGCGGAACCGGTTTTGCGGGCTTGTCGTCCTCGGGCTTCGCCTTCGATCCCATGTCCTTGGTCGCCTCCTTGGCCTTGTCCAGCACCTCGGAGGTAGCGGTCTTCGCCTTGTCGAGGACTTCACGCGCGGCCTGTGCCGCCTTGTCGAGGACGCGCGTCGCCTCGCTCGCCTTGTCCATGGCCTTGCCGCTTGCGTCCTTGCTCTCGGCGATCGCAGCGTCGGCGTGCTCCTTGGCCTTGTCGATCGCTTTGATCACAGCCTCCTTTGCGGCCTCGATCGCCGCCGTGGCGGCCTCCTTCGCTTTGTCAATGGCCTCGCTGGCAGAGGGGTGGGCTGGCGGCTCACCCGCGGGCTCATCCGCCTTGGGCGGGGCCGGCTGCTCATGCGAAAGCGCGGCCAGCGGAAGCAGCAGGGCCGCCGCGGCCAGCACGGGCAGAATGCGTCTCATGAGACCTCCCTTTGGTGGCTTGGCTCGCCTCGGCTTCTAGACATGGGGACTGTAGGCCGGTTGCGCTAGTCCTCGCGCGGCGGTGAGCGCACCGGCAGCATGAGCGCGATGCCTGTGATCAGGAACAGCGCAATCGCCGACATGCCGATGCGCTGGCTGTCGGTGAGGGCGGTAAGCGTAGCGACCAGCAGCGGTGCTAGGAATGCCGTCACTTTGCCGGAGAAGGCGAACAGCCCGAAGAACTGCGTAATTTTCTCTTCCGGCGCCAGGCGCGCCAGCAGCGAGCGGCTCGAGGCCTGCACCGGTGCGGAAACCAGCCCCACGATCATGGCGAAGCCGAGGAACACCCTCTCGCCCGTCGAGGAGAAGGGGGCCGAGCCTTGCGCCTTGGGCTCGACGGGGACCGCGAAGAGAATATGCGTCGGGTCGATCGACAGGATGCCGAGCGCCGCGACGAGCAGGATAACGAGCGCGCCGAGGATCACGGCTTTGGCGCTGAAGCGGTCGTCGAGCACGCCGCCGATCAGCGCGCCGAAGGCTCCGATCAGCGTCAAGATGATGCCGAACAGGCCAAGCTCGAGCACACCCCAGCCGAATACTGCCGCACCGTAGATGCCGCCGAACGTGAAGATGGCGGTGAGCCCGTCGGTGAAGATCATGCGGGCGATGAGAAACAACAATAGGTCTCGGTGCTCGGGCAGCATGCGCACGGTATCCCAAAGTTCGGCCGTGGCGGGGCGCCCGTCGTGCCGGTGCGGCTGATGCGTGTCGGGCACGAACAGGAAGAACGGGATCATGAAGAAGAGGTACCAGGCGGCAGAGAGCGGCCCGACCAGACGGTCGCCTTCGCGCGCGGCTACGTCGAGCGGGAACAGCGGCTCGAGGCCGAACAGGGTCTTTCCAGTCTCCGGCGAGGGCACGACCAGACCGGCGACGAGCGCGAGGCTGACAAGACCGCCGAAGTAGCCGCAGGCCCAGCCCGCACCCGACAGCCGGCCGAGCTCGCTCTGCGGGACCAGTCCCGGCATGATGGCGTTCGTGAACACGGCGGTGAACTCGGCCGCTGCCGTCGCACACACGAAGGCGAAGAGAACCAAGAGGATGATCGGCAGGGGTGCCGACGGCGTCGCCACCCACAGTGTCGCCATGGAAGTGGCGAGAATGGCTGAGAACAGCGCGATCCACGGCTTCCGGTGCCCGCGCCCATCGGCGAGCGCACCGAGGAATGGACTGCCCCCCGCCACGATGATGCCGGCAACGGCCGCGCCGTAGCCCCATAGGGCCTGACCGCGCGGTCCCTCGCCCACCACCACGTTGGCGAAATAGGGGGCGAACAGGAAGGTCAGGATCAGCGTGTAGAACGGCTGCGCCGCCCAATCGAACAGCATCCACGAGATGCGGGCGATCAGCGGCGCGCGCGCCACCGCGTCGTGATGGACGGTCGTGGCGATGGTCAAGGCGATACCCCCGGCAAACCCCTGCAAGCCCGATGGCCCGAGGACATAGCACGAAAAGCGCCGGCGGCTATGGCAGGACGATCAGATGATCGGGAAGCTCGTTGACGTTACGGCTATCGGGCGGGAAGTAGCGGGCAAGGTGCGCTCCCGTTGCCGCAATGGCCGCAACCAGTCCGTCGGCCGGCTTGCCGCGGGCGCAGGCATTGGTCAGATCGTCGACGATCGATTTCCACGTCCCCTGCGGCACGCGGGCATCGATGGCGGCATCGGCCAGGACCTCCGCATAGCGTTCGGCGACCGATACGAAGATGAGCACGCCGGTGTGCCCCGTGGTCGTGTGCAGGTTCTGCGCGACGAACTGCTCGACCGCGCGCCGGTGCGCGTGCAGCCGCTTGATGTGCGCAGGCACGAAGACGGTCCGCACGGCAGCCGGCAACAGCGCCGCCGTGAGCGCGAGGAACAGCGCGAGCTGTGCGAGATAGATCGCCTCGACGTTGAGCTTCGTGAAGAAGATGAGCGGCCAGGGCAAGAGCAGGCTTATGAGCGCGGCGATCAGCGGCGGCACATAGAGGTAGGGGTCGGAGCGCGCGGCGACGACGACCACGATCTCGCCCGAGGTCTTGCGCTCGGCCTGCGTGATGGCGTCGGAGACGCGCCGTTCCTCCTCGCTTGAGAATAGACTCATAAGAACGTCTCCCGCCCAGCCCTCTTACCAGCTTCCCGACGAGCCGCCACCGCCGAAATCGCCGCCGCCGCCCGACCACCCGCCTCCGCCGCCGCTGTCTCCGCCGCTCGACCAGCCGCCGCCCCAGCCGCCCGAGCTGCCCGGAATGATGACGGGCCCGCCCGAGCGGCGCCTGCTCACTCCGGCGGTCTGAGCGGCCTGCGCCGAGCGATAGACCGCATAGAGAATGTAGAGCACGACGCAGATCCAGAAGATGAGCAGGATGATTTGCATGGTGTCGGGGCTCTCAGTGCGGCGCGGCCCGAGCGTGCGCTCCTTGACGGCCTCGGGGTCGCCCAGGAGCACGTCCTTGATGTCGCGCACGCCCGCTGTGATGCCGCCCGCGAAGTCGCCTTTGCGGAACGCCGGCACGATCGCATTCTCGATGATGAGCTTCGACATCGCGTCGGTCAGGATCGGCTCGAGCCCGCGGCCAACCTCGATGCGCACCTTATGCTCGTTGGGCGCGACGATGAGGAGAACGCCGTTGTCCTTGCCCTTCTGCCCGATGCCCCACTTACGGCCGAGCTGATAGCCAAAATCCTCGATCGGATAGCCCTGCAGCGAGTTGAGCGTGACGACGGCGAGTTGATCGCTCGACCTCTGCTCGAGGTCGGCGAGCTCCGCCTCGACGGTGTTGCGGTCGCCGGCCTTCAGGAGGCCGGCCTCGTCGGTGATGCGGCCGGTGAGCGTGGGAAACGCCGGCTCGGCGCGCGCGGGGCCCATCACGGCGAGCAGTCCCAGTCCAATGGCGAGCAGCGCCGCCGCCAAGCGTGGCACAGAGCCGGAGCGCGAAGCGTACCGAGCCGCGGGCATCGTTCCACCCCCTTAAGAAGAGAGGCCGCTACTTCTTGGGGCTGAAGTCGACCTTAGGCGTCTTCATCTCCTCGGGCGCGATATCGAACGTCGCCATCTCCTTGGACGAGGGGTACAGCACCGCGCGCCAGATCCGCCCGGGGAAGGTCGTCAGCTCGGTATTATAGGCGCGCACGGAGCTGATGTAGTCACGCCGGGCAATGGCGATACGGTTCTCCGTGCCTTCGATCTGGCTCTGCAGCGTGAGGAAGTTCTGACCCGATTTGATGTCGGGATAGCGCTCCACAACGGCGAGCAACCTGCCGAGCGCGCCGCCGAGCTGGCTCTGCGCCTCCTGGAATTTCTGCATGGCCTCGGGGTTGGTGAGGATGTCAGGCGGGATGTTCGCCTGCACCTGTGTCGCCTTTGAGCGCGCCTCGACCACCTCGGTCAGGACCGTCTTCTCTTGGTCCGCGAAGCCCTTCACCGTCTCGACGAGGTTGGGAATGAGATCGGCGCGCCGCTTGTATTGGTTCAAGACCTCCGACCACGCCGCCTTGGCGTTCTGCTCGTAGGTGGGGATCGTGTTGATGCCGCAGCCCGCGAGCGTCAGGCAGAGCGTGATCAGAGCGAAAGCGGCCAAGGGGCGGGCGAAGCGAAGCGCCGGCGCGTGAGCCATGACGGAAGAGCCTCCCAAAGAAGCAGGTCGTCTCGTTTACGGGCAGTTCATGTATTGAGACTTGATGGCGGCCGCAAGGTAATGCCGCAAGCTGGCGTTTCTGCTCCGGTTTATCGCGTTCCGTTCTGACACGCTTTGGTCGCGGGGCGCGGCCGTTGCCGCCGATCCCATGGCTGCCATATTCTCACGGCATTGAAGGCGGGGCGCTTTTCGGGCGCCCGGAGGGTCTGGGGGACCTGTGAGGACGAGAGGGGTAAGTCCGGACGTCATGCACAACTCGATCGCGGTGATGAACACGAAGGGGGGCGTCGGCAAGTCGACGATCGTGCTGGCCCTCGCGGAGACGCTATCCGCCTTCCACGGCAAGAACGTGCTCGTCATCGACAGTGACGCGCAGGCGAGCGTGTCGAGCATGCTGATGACGGTATCGAGCCTCTACAAGCTGCAAAGCGACGGGGCCACCATCGTCGACTATCTGCACGCGGCCGTGCTCAAGGACGAGCGCACCGAATGGCCAAAGTTCATCGTGCGCAATGTCTCGGATGTGGACGACGCGCGCAGCGTCTACCTCTTGCCCAGCGACATGCAGCTCACGCTGCTCGAGCGCGAGGTTTCGAAGGAGAGCCTGCATCCGCGCCTGCGCGCCGTCATCGCCTCGCTGCTCGCAGCCGTGCGCAAGGTGTTCGACGTGGTGCTGATCGACTGCCCGCCGGGGCTATCGGTGCTGACCGAGAGCTGGCTGCGCGAGGCCGACTTCCACGTCTCGCCCACCAAGGCGGACTACGTCTCGGTGTGCGGGCTCGAAGTCTTTCGCCGCTTCAAGGGCTTGAACCCGGAGATGGGTTTTGCCGAGAACCTTGGCGTCATCGTCAATATGAAGGACCTGAAGTCGCCCTCCGACCAGGAGTATCACCGCTGGCTCGAGACGAACGCGGAAAACAACTGCTTCAAGCAGGCGGTACCGCGCATGTCGGCGCTGCAGGACGCAGCGAACTTCCAGACCTTCAACCGCAGCTATATGGCGAAGTACCCCGGCGCTGCGGGAGCTGCGATCCGCGCGCTGACGGAGGAGCTGCTCGAGCGGCTCAAATCCTCGCGCAAGTCGGCGCGGCCAGAGCTTGCTGACGCGCCGGAGCCCGCCGCGACCGACCCTGCTGCCGCGATGGCGTGAACTGCGGCTCACCGCCCGCGCGAAACTTGGCATTTCCGAGAGAAACTGGAGCGGGCGATGAGATTCGAACTCACGACCCTCACGTTGGCAACGTGGGTTTTTCTATATCTAGTGGTCATCAAACTTCTAGGGGTGCGACTTGCTCGATGCAGATGGTGCGGAGCTTGATGCTCTCTAACCAGCCGTCGCAGTTATTGAGCTTTGGATTAGCGAGCAGCGCATCTAGATCAGTGCGCACCAGCATGTTTCCCAATTTTACCTCGACAAGATGGGATTAGCCGGAACCGTTCTACGTCAAAAAAAGAGTGCGACTCAAAACTTGACCATCTGCACTCTCGCGAATCTCGTGCTCGTCAGCGAGACCCGGATCATTGCAGAGCGGTCTCCTATATTTTCTGGCCAGTTTACTGCAAAGACACCGGAGAAGAGTCTGTTCAAATTGTTACTTTCTGGCATCGACGACTCCGCCCTGATCTCCTACCCTGCCGATGTTAAAGCATCTGAAGACAATCTCGCCAAAATCGCGGCGGGAGTGGCGTTTTTGAATGATGCGAGAACGCAACTTTACGACGAGGGAAACGATGAAACAGAGTTGAGGGGCAAGGTCTCGGACTTCGAGATGCGACTGGCCCTCGTGAGAAGCGACACCGGCCAAGCGGATTCGAATCTGCTCGCTGTGCGGCGTCGGATCCGCAGAATCGCAGAAACCCACGATATTGCCGAACATCGGATCGGAGAGCTGGGATCAATGTTGTCGCGGTTTGAGTTATTAGAAGATCACTACCAGAGTGATCTGGCCCGACTGAACGCGATAGCCGAAGCCGCCTGCTCGCTTGACACTTTGGCTCCCGGCCCTTGCCCTCTTTGCGGCGCCGCGGCGGATGCGCAAAATCATGCGCAGGTCTGCGAGGCCGATTTACCTGCCCTTGCAGAAGCAGCCACAGCCGAAGGGCGCCACATCAATAGGTTGCGAGCTGACCTCGTCGAAACCATCAAACAGACAGAGAATGAACTCCACGGACTTCGCCGGCGGATAGCTGATCTCAGTCGACAAGACGCATCAGCAAAGTCGGCGTTGAAAGCAGCCGAAGAGGCAGCTCACTTGCGGCGCATTGGCTATGCAGAGCTGTTTGCCAATCTGGTGGATATAAAGGACAAACTTCGTGAGTTCGACGCTCTTCGGGAATTGGAGGCGCGATTATCCAAAATGAAAGGCGAGGCTAGCGAAAGCGAACCAGAAATGCCGGTCGTTGCGGCCCCGCGAACATATACTGATGCATTTGCGCAGGAGGTTGCTCAAATACTTGCAGCGTGGAAGGTGCCGGGATGTGAGCGTGTGTCGTTTGATGCAGCCGAAAGTGATCTACAGCTCAACAACAAGCTTCGTAGCGCGCAGGGAAAGGGACTACGCGCACTCACACACGCTGCCTTTGCCATTGGCTTGATGGTCTACTGCTTGAAGAACGACCGCCCTCATCCAGGTTTTGTCGTTCTCGACTCGCCCCTCCTTTCATATCGGGGGGACGAGATTGAAGAGGCGGAGGAAAACCTGAAATCAACGTCTGTTGACGAGGCTTTTTACAATTGGCTAGCGAGGGATTTGCCTGCAGGACAAGTCATAGTCATTGAAAATCGAGAAGCCCCG
>DATIZL010000066.1:0-12922 GCA_035517115.1 Hyphomicrobium sp. | reverse complement strand
CACGGAACTGACGACCACTTCGGAGGAGATCGACAATCTCATTGAAGACCTAAGGCGTTTCCTGGAGGCCATCTCGCCTGTAATCCAAGCTCCGAAAGAACTGATCGAAGCACTCCACAAACTAGGATTTCGAGTTCCAGGTTGGATCGTTGAATCTGATCTCCAACCAACTGACCCGAAAGCCAAGTCACCCCAGAGCTAATGGATGGGGCGGTGATCGCTAATTTTCCTGACGCAGCACCGAGTTCCGGCCTGTCACGGCCCGCTTCTGGCATGCTTGGCTCCTGTCGTCAAGTACACAATCGCCAAGCTCTCCCGGCTTTGCCGAGGGGGAAGCCTTCTTCCGTGCTCAAGGACGGGATCTACGGTCTTGCCTATGCCGCCGAGGGTGAGCGCATGCCGACGGAAGGCAGCGCGCTCGCCACGCTGCGGAAGGGGCGCATATTTGGCTCCGACCCCTGGGGAGGCGTGTTCACCGGCTCCTGCCAGTTCGATGCCGACTGGCGCCTCAATAGGGTGCAGCTACGCCTGGAGGTGCCGCCAGACGGCCAGCTGATCACCGGCTTCTCCGCTGGGCCCGGGGGCGCCAGCCTCGATATCGAGGGAGCGTTCGAAGGCGCAGCACCGAGGCTCTCGACCGTCGTCGAGGTGGCGGGGCGGCCGGTACGAGTTGAGCTCACCTACCTCGGGCCGCTGCCGGCGTGACGCCGGTTCTGCTATCGAGCGAGCATGAGCGACAAGAACCGAGTTCTCATAGGCCGCATTGGAGCGCCACACGGCGTGCGCGGCGAGGTTCTGATTCAGAGCTATACGCAAGAGCCCCACGCGATCGCGAGCTACGGCCCCCTCGAGAGCGAGGACGGCAAGCGCCGCATCGAGCTCAAGATCGTGCGGGCAACGCGCAAAGGCCTTGTTGCACGCATCAACGGCATCGAGGACCGCAACGGCGCCGAAGCGCTGAAAGGCCTCGATCTCTACGTTGGCCGCTCGCAGCTCCCCGCCGCCGCCGAGGATGAGTTCTACCGCGCCGATCTCATCGGCTTGCGCGCGGTCGATTCCGACGGACACGCGCTTGGCACCGTCATCGCCGTCGATAACTACGGCGCCGGGGACATTCTAGAGCTGCGCCTCGAGGGTCGGCGCGACACCGAGTTTATCCCGTTCGCCGACGCCTTTGTTCCCTCGGTCGATATTGCCGGCGGAACGATCACGATCGTGCTGCCGGTTTTCGTCGAGGCGGACGAGACGGAGTGAGCTAGACCGGCTCACCCTTCAACAGCCGCGGCAGCTCACCGGTGAGCCCCGCGGCCTCGCCCACAAAGAACCGCTTGAGCATGGGTACGCGGTCGACGAGGCCGAGCCCCAGCTCGCGCACCGAGCGCGTGAGCACCGCGTCGCCGGAGAACAGCCGATTGAGCCCGTCGAATGTCGCTGCCGAGAGCGCGGAATCGAAACGCCGCCAGCGCTCGTAGCGGGCGAGCGCTTCAGCGCTCCCGGGCTCGAACCCGAGCCGCACCGCGTCAGCGATGACCTCCACTAACGCGGCCACGTCGCGGAACGCGAGATTGAGCCCCTGCCCAGCAAGCGGGTGCACGCCGTGGGCAGCGTCCCCCACCAGCGCAAAACGAACGGAGACGTAGCGGCGCGCGAGATGCGTCCTGAGCGGCCAGGATTGGCGCGGGCCATCGAGCGCGATCGCGCCAAGCTTTCCTCCGAAGCGCCGCTCGACCTCGGCAAGAAAGGCCGCGTCGTCGAGGCCCATGATGCGCCGGCCGTTCTCCTCATCCTCCGTCCAGGTGATGCAGGAGCGGTTGCCCTTGAGCGGCAGGATTGCAAACGGCCCGGCGGGCAGGAAGTGCTGCACGGCGCGCGCCTCGTGCGGGCGCTCGTGGCGGACGGTCGTCACGATGCCGATCTGCGGATAGCTCCAACCGACGATGCCAATGCCGCCGGCTTCGCGGAGCCTCGAGTCGCGGCCCTCGGCGGCGACCAGAAGCGAGGCCTCGAGCTCGCGCCCGCCGGCAAGCTGCACGCGCACACCCGCGTCGCTGCTTTCGAAGCCGCTGGCTTCGCCCGGCACGACCCACTCGATGGACGGAATGCGCCTCGCCGCGGCGTAGAGCGCATCATAGAGCGCGGCGTTGGGAACGATGTAGGTCGCGGGCTCGTGCGCGTCGGTGACGTTGTCGTAGGTGAGGAGCACCGGCCGGACACCGGCGTCGAGATTTGAATCCGTAATCTCGATGCCAACGACTGGCTGCGCGTCCGCTGCGAGCGCGGGCCAGACGCCGAGCGCGTCGAGCAAGTGCTTGGAGGCGGCCGAGAGCGCGGAAGCACGGCTGTCGCGTTTTGCGGCGGGCCCTGCGCTGCGATCGATGAGCGCGATCCGGTTTTCCGGCCCCAGTGTTTGACTGAACCCGCACGCGAGTGCCATGCCCGCGAAGCTCGCGCCCGAGATGACCACACCATAGCGGCCGCCCGCAAGTTCATTCGGCATGGGTCGGCCGATAGCACCTGAGCTTGGGTTGTTGACAGGCATCCGCTTCGCTCGCATTACGCCGCTTGCGCCGAAAGATTAGATCGCGAGGCCCCATGTCCGCAAACAAGCCCGACACCGCGCTCAAAGCTTTGCTCGCCGTGCTTAACCTCGAGCAGATCGAGGACAATCTGTTCCGCGGCGCCCGCGGCAGCGAGGGCTGGCAGCGCGTCTACGGTGGCCAGGTACTGGGGCAGGCGCTGATCGCCGCGGCGCGTACGGTCGACCCGGTGCGCCCGGTGCACTCCCTGCACGGGTACTTTCTCCTCGCCGGCGATCCTTCGCTGCCGATCATCTACGACGTCGAGCGCATTCGCGACGGCGGCAGCTTCACCACGCGCCGGGTCAAAGCGATCCAGCACGGCGCGGCCATCTTCACCATGAGCGCCTCGTTCCACAAGCTCGAGCAGGGCCTCGAGCATCAGACGTCCATGCCGGATGTGCCGGCCCCGGAAGAGCTGCCCAATCCGAGGGATCTCATTGCCGGTCTCATCGACAAGCTGCCGGCCGCTATGCGCAGCTACTGGGAGCGCGACCGGCCTATCGACATGCGTGTCGTCGACATCTCGCGCTACCTCTCGCGGGAGAAGAAGGCGCCGATCCAGCAAATCTGGTTCCGCGCGGCCGGCCGCCTTCCCGATGATCCCGCCGTGCATCAGGCGGTGCTCGCCTACGCCTCCGATTTCACGCTGCTGGACACCGCCCTGGTCGCCCACGGCAAGCTCCTGTTCGACTCTGACATCCAGCTCGCGAGCCTCGATCATGCGCTCTGGTATCACCGGGCGTTCCGGGCGGACGAGTGGATGCTCTACATGCAGGACAGCCCCAGTGCCTACGGCGCGCGCGGTTTCAGCCGCGGAAGCATTTACACCCTAGGCGGCGCGTTGATCGCATCCGTTGCGCAAGAGGGCTTGATGCGTTTGCGTCGCACAAAATTTATGCCCAAATGACGGGCAAATACGATTGAATGTCTAAAAATTAGGCGATTGGCCATTCGGCAACCATCGCAAGCGCGTGCTTTGCCTCCTGCTTATTCAATCGTTTCAATAAGTTGCCTACGCACTGTCAAATTGGCACGTCTTTTGACTCCATCCTAGCCTGGTGGCCATCGCTGAGCACGCCGTGGCCTCAAAAAACTGCTCTTGCGCCGTGCCGACCACCGCACGGCGAAGTTGGGGAGAAGAGGGGTGCTTGAATGAAGTTAATCACGGCAATCATCAAACCTTTCAAGCTCGAGGAGGTCCGCACCGCGCTGACCGATCTGGGCTTGCAAGGCATGACGGTCACTGAAGTCAAGGGTTACGGCAGGCAGAAGGGTCACACGGAAATCTATCGCGGCGCGGAATACGCCGTGAGCTTTCTGCCCAAAATCAAAATGGAGATCGTCGTTCCGTCCGCTCAGGTCGACAAGGCGCTCGAGGCCATCCAGCGCGCTGCCAAAACCGGGCAGATCGGCGACGGCAAGATCTTCGTTTCGCCGATCGAGCATACGGTGCGCATCCGCACCGGCGAAGCAGACGACAACGCACTCTAATCGCAACCGACAATCGGCCTCATCGCCCAAGTCGCATGAAGGGAAAGGGGAGTTCTCACGATGAAATTGAACCGACTGATACGTACGGCAGCAACGGGCGCCGCCACCGCGGCGCTTTATGCGTGGACCGCACTACCGAGCTTCGCTCAGGACGCGGCCCCCGCAGCCCCGCCGCCGAAACTCGATTCCGGCGACACGGCCTGGATGCTTACCTCCATGGCCCTCGTTCTCATGATGACCATCCCGGGGCTCGCGCTGTTCTACGGCGGCATGGTCCGCAAGAAGAACGTGTTGTCGGTGCTGATGCAGACGTTCGTCACCACCTGCTTGGTGACGGTGCTCTGGGCGATCGTCGCCTACTCGCTCGCATTCAGATCGAACCCTGATGACTTCTACAACGCCTACATCGGCGGCCTCGACCGCCTGCTGCTCGCGGGCATGGGCAAGGACACCCTGCAGGGAACCATTCCTGAGTCGGTGTTCATGTGCTTCCAGATGACGTTCGCCATCATCACGCCGGCGCTCATCATCGGATCCATCGTCGACCGCATGAAGTTCTCTGCTCTCGTGATCTTCATGTGTCTCTGGCTCATTCTCGTCTACTGCCCGATTGCCCACTGGGTGTGGGGCGGCGGCTTCCTCGGCAAGGCGGGCGTGCTCGACTTCGCCGGCGGCACGGTCGTTCACATCAACGCTGGCATCGCTGGTCTCGTCGCCTGCCTCCTGCTCGGCCGGCGCACGGGTTACCGGACCGAGAACATGGCTCCGTTCAACCTGGTCCTGACCGTTATCGGTGCGTCGCTGCTGTGGGTCGGTTGGTTCGGCTTCAACGCCGGTTCTGCGGTGGCCGCCAACGGCTCCGCGGGCATGGCCATGACCGTCACGCAGATCGCCACCGCCATGGCGGCGCTCGCGTGGATGTTCGCGGAGTGGCTGGTGCACGGCAAGCCTAGCGTGCTTGGCATTTGCTCGGGCGCCGTTGCCGGTCTCGTCGCCATCACGCCGGCCTCGGGCTTCGTCGATCCCAAGGGCGCCCTTGTCATCGGCGCGGCTGCCGGCGTCGGCTGCTACATCTCCGCTACCGGTCTGAAGCGGCTGCTTGGCTATGACGACAGCCTCGACGTGTTCGGCGTTCACGCCATTGGCGGCATCATCGGCGCGCTTCTGACGGGCGTGTTCGCGGTGCAGGCCATCGGCGGCACGGCGGGCGTGCTCGAGGGCAACTTCGCCCAGCTGCCGATCCAGGCCTACGGCGTGATGTGCACCATCATATGGGATCTCGTCGCGACCTTCGTGATCGTTCTCATACTGAAGCTCACCATCGGCATCCGCGTCTCGGAGGCGGCCGAGGTCGAAGGCTTGGACCTCGCGCTCCACGGCGAGACGGTGCAATAGGACAACGAGGCGGCCGGCGATCAACTCCGGCCGCTCGCTCACAAGCTCCCGAGCGTGCGCCTTCCCCTAGGCGTGCTCCAAACTCGGCCCGGGGCATCACGCCTCCGGGCCGTTTTTTTCAGCATGCACCATCGCCCTATGGCTTAAGGCAGGATCGTTATCTCGGCTCCGCGCGAGGCGTGCTCGATGAGGCGCAAGAGGTGGGAACGCTCGAGCGCTATGCACCCTTGCGTGGGTT
Organism: Hyphomicrobium sp.; assembly: GCA_035517115.1. GTDB lineage: Bacteria > Pseudomonadota > Alphaproteobacteria > Rhizobiales > Hyphomicrobiaceae > Hyphomicrobium_A. The sequence continues at coordinate 7,219 of DATIZL010000066.1, read as the reverse complement.
TAAGTCCAGGGCTCGCGACGTGTATGAAGATCGCGCTGCCGCGTCCTTTGATGCGCGGGCCGTCGTTGTAGCCAAGCACGACGATGAGGTCGTAGAGGTGGTCCTCGCGCCAGAGGCGCTCGGCGCTCGCCGGGTAAGGGCGACGTACTCGTCGATTGTAGTTCCGGTCGCAGGTATCGTCGCACCAGCCATCGTCGATCTTGAGCGCAGCAACGGGCAGCCGAGCGCGTGGGCGCCTCAGGCGGTCGCCTCGGTAGAACACCTCCCGCAAAGCAAACCTGCCTGAGGGCGTTGCCCCATCGCCTTCGCGTTTACCCGTTCGCCGCCCCGAGCGGCCGAGCGCGCAGGGGAAACGCAAGGCCCCACAGGCCACGATCCCGCGCGGGGCGCCCGCCGAGAGGGACCTCACGATGAGTTGCGATCTGGCCTGTGGACCGTTGCTGCGCGTCTTCATTGGAGCTTCCCGGCGACCGTGCTATTCGCATCCCCCAACACAGACCAAGGCTCATACCGACCGGCTTGGGCCCTGTCTCTACCGGAGCAAGCCAGCATGACTACTGCCCGCAGGATTCTCATCGTGGATGACGATGAGGAGCTTCGCGAGACCCTCAAAGACCAGCTCGTTCTCCACGACGAGTTCGAGGTGGTTACGGCCGGGAGCGCCTCCAAGGGAATGGAGCTTGCCAAGTCCGATCACTTCGACCTTCTCGTGTACGACGTCTCGCTGCCCGACATGGATGGCCGCGAGGCCGTGCGGCTCTTGCGCAAAAGCGGCTTCAAGACGCCGATCGTGATGCTCACCGGGAACGTCTCCGATGCCGACCAGATCCTCGGGCTTGATGCCGGCGCCAATGATTACATCACCAAGCCGTTCAAGTTCGCCGTGCTGCTCGCCCGCATTCGCGCGCAGCTGCGTCAGCATGAGCAGAGCGAGGATGCGGTGTTCGCCATCGGGCCCTACACTTTCAAGCCAGCGTCCAAGCTGCTGCTCGACGAGAGGGGCGGAAAGATCCGATTGACGGAGAAGGAGACCTCGATCCTCAAGTACCTCTACCGCTCCGGCGACAAGGTCGTTTCCCGCGAGACGCTGCTACATGAGGTGTGGGGCTACAACGCCGGCGTCACCACGCACACGCTCGAGACTCACATCTACCGCTTGCGGCAAAAGATCGAGAAAGATCCCTCCAGCGCCGAGCTCCTGATCACTGAAACCGGCGGTTACAAGCTCGTTCCCTAACGATTCGCCAGCTTCTGCGCTAGGCGATCCACATCATCTTTGCGGTGGCGAAGCGGCGGCTGGACCGCACGCGGCGAATCATCCGACCTTCCTCGTGATCGCAATACGCGGAAGGCCCGAACGATGGCAGGCGACCCTATCTTCAACGCGCTCGCGCGCCTGCCGCTTTTTCAGGGGCTCACGCCGGCGCAGATTCGCGAGATCGGCGCCAGGGCGCAACGCGCGATCTACCATCCCGGCAGCGTTCTCATCGAGGAGAATGCAGAGGGCGACGCTGCGATCCTGATCGTCTCCGGCGAGGCCATGCGCGTGTCCGGTCCGGAGCTTTCTGCGCGCGTCGAGCCCGTGCCACCAGGCTCGCTTCTCGGCGAGGCGGCGATGCTGATAGAGACCACGCACAGCTCGACGGTCGTCGCGCGTGGAGAGGTGCGCGCGCTGCAATTGATGCGCGATGATCTGCGCGCGCAGATGCTCGAGGACCCTTCGCTCGCCGAAGTGCTCATCCACAACATCGCGACGCGGCTCATGCGCATGGCTGAGGAGCTCCGTCAGGTCGATGCGGCCTTGGCCGGCCGCGGGTCGGTCGGGCCAAGCGTGTTGCCGCAGCCGCAACCGCCGGCCACATTGCTGCCGGCCCCGGTCCATTAAGGGCCTATAGACCGGCAAGTCCCGGGCCAAATTGCCATGAAAAAACGCCCAACCCCGGGGGGAGGGGTTGGGCGTCGAGAGCGCTTTCGCGCGTGGTGCCGGGAGGGAAGCCGGCACCGCAGGTGATGTCTTTCGGCTAGACGGGGGGCACTACCGATACAGGGTGACACCACCTGACCAGCTTGACTTAAGCGCAAGCAAGCAGAGTTCAATAGAGCCGGAAGCCGAATCTCACAAAAATGTTACCGCCCGGGCCCGGTTTTCCCCAGCTCAGCGGTTGCCACGAGTCCGAACAGCCACACCGGCCCGGCGCGTCAGGGCGTAGCCATCGGCTTGCCGACCGCCTTGATGGTGAACAAATCCGCGTCAAGTTGGACGCTTTTCGCGAGGTCCGAGACCTCGACCCGCGTATCTAGCCCCTGGGCGTCGCGCGTCACCCACTCCTTAAGCTCGAGATCGGGCTTGGTTGCAAGGTAAAGCTTTATGCGACCTGTGGTATTGGGATCCTTGTCCTCGAGCCCCAGCACCAGCATGTCGTCCGATTCCTGCAGCTCCGTTATGCGGGCGTCGCGCACGAGGTTAACGTCCGTGCGCAGCAGCAGCCGGAATGGGGTTTGGTCCAAGGCGACCCGGTCCTCGTTGTTGAGGTCGAGATCCTGGACCGCCAGGTAGCGGCCATCGGAGATGACGATCTGCCTCGAAGGCCGCGCGTAGTCGAAGCGGAAGCGCCCCGGCCGCGACAGGTAGAACTTGCCCTTCATGCGGCGGTTGTCGGAGCCCGTCTGCAGGAAGCTCCCCTGCAACGTATTGATCCCGCTGAAATAGCTGCTGATCTTGTCGACCAAATCCTTCTGGTGCGCGTCGAGCGTGATGCCGTCGCTGGAGTTCGAGGGAGCGACCTCCGCGTTCCAGGCGGCGTTGCCGGCGTTGGAGGAAGGCTCCGCAGGCGGAACCGCCGCGGCACTCTTGGCAGCCGCCTCGTCCGGCTTGGCCGCAGGCGCAGCCGGCGGTGCGGCCTCGGATGGCCTCTTGGCTTCAACGGGCTTCGGTACGTCCTCGCAGCGGGCCGCGATCGGAGCAAGCAGCAGGCCGAAGCACGAGGTTGCCAAGGCCAAAAGTTTCATCTGATGCATCGGTCCCCCGAGCCTCCGCGAATCGATTTCCGGTACCGCTGATCTTTGATAAGTGCCCCCGAAGCGTGGGGAAAGTCCCCAGGCCATGCGACTTTCCTGAACATTGCGACGAGATGTGGGCAATGCGCCCCAGGGACGGCTCCGCCCGCACCCTAGCGCGTGGCCCGCCGCGGCCCCTCTCCGTCGCGGCCGGTAATCAGAATTTCGCGCTTGCCGACGCCGGTCGCCGGGCCGATCAGGCCTTCGCGCTCCATGCGCTCGATGATATCGGCGGCGCGGTTGTAACCGATCGACAGCCGGCGCTGCAGGTAGCTCGTCGAGGCCTTGCGGTCACGCAGCACGATCGCAACCGCCATGTCGTAGAGGTCGTCATCGCTGGCCGTGCGCGATGCCGCCTCTCCCTCCTCGGCCGGAGCCGGAGTGTCGGTGATGCCCTCGACATAGAGGGGCGGCCCTTGCCTGCGCAGAGCCTCGGCGATGCGCTCCACCTCATCGTCGGACACGAAGGGCCCGTGCGCGCGAATGGTTTGCCCTGAGCCCAGCGAGTAGAGCATGTCGCCCTGCCCGAGCAGCGCCTCGGCGCCTTGCTCGTTGAGGATGGTGCGGCTGTCGATCTTGGAGGCGACCTTGAAGCTGATGCGCGCGGGGAAGTTCGCCTTGATGGTCCCGGTCACAATGTCGACCGAGGGGCGCTGCGTGGCCATGATGAGATGGATGCCGGCCGCGCGCGCCATTTGCGCCAGCCGCTGCACGGCGGTCTCGATCTCCTTGCCGGCGACCGTCATGAGGTCGGCGAACTCGTCGACGACGACCACGATGTAGGGCATCGTGTCGGCCTGCATCTCCTGCTGCTCGTAAACGGCTTCCCCAGTGCGCTCGTCGAACCCCGTCTGCACGGTGCGCGCCAGCGCCTCGCCGCGGCTCTGCGCCTTGCGCACGCGCGCATTGAAGGCCTCGATATTGCGCACCGAGAGGCTCGCCATGCGCTTGTAGCGCTCCTCCATCTCGGCGACGACCCAGTTGAGCGCAGCCACGGCCTTCTGCGGATCGGTGACGACCGGCGTCAGCAGGTGAGGGATGCCGTTGTAGACCGACAGCTCGAGCATCTTGGGGTCGATCATCAAAAGCCGGCAGTCGAGCGGCGAACGCCGATAGAGCAGCGACAGCACCATGGCGTTGACGCCGACCGATTTGCCGGAGCCCGTCGTTCCGGCGACGAGCAGGTGCGGCATGCGCGACAAGTCAGCGACGATGGGCTCGCCGCCGATCGACTTCCCGAGCGCCAAGGGCAGCACGGCGTCGGAGGAGCGGAATGCCGGCGATTCGAAAATCTCACGCAAATAGACGGTCTCGCGGCGCACGTTCGGCAGCTCGATGCCGATCACGTTGCGCCCCGGAACGATCGCGGCGCGCGCGGAGGTGACGCTCATCGAGCGCGCAATGTCCTCGGCCAGCGCGACGACGCGCGAGGACTTGGTGCCGCGCGCCGGCTCGAGCTCGAACAGCGTGACGACGGGGCCAGGCTTGATCTGCCGCACCTCGCCCTTGACGGAAAAGTCGGCCAGTACCTCTTCCAAGAGACGCGCAGTCCCGCGCAGCACGGTTTGCGAAAGCTCGGCGCCGCCCTTGCTGGGTGCCGGCCGGCGCAGCAGGTTCATCGGAGGCGGCCGGTAGGTGGGTGGGGCGCGTCGTGACGCAAGGCCGGCAAAGAGCGCGGATTTGCGGGCGCGCGCCGGTTCCGGCTCGTCTGCGAGAGAGGACGCGGCGGAGTCTGGCCGCTCGGCGGACGCCGGCGCGAAGCGCTCTGCCATGGCACGGCTCTCCGCGTCCGTGCTTTCATCGAAGCCGACCTCGCGCCCCGTGCCCATGTCGTCAGACGGCCAACGCGTCGCCGCGCGCGGCTCGGGCTGCTGCGCGCGCCGCAGGATACGCGGCAGCGTGGTCGGAACGTCGAATACCGAGGGCTCGGACGCCTCCGCCGGGTCCGACAGCTCGGGCACGTGGATGTCGGGCAGATAGGGCTCGCGGCGCTCTTCTAGGCCGGGGAGCTCGTGACCTCTGCGCCGGTTGCCCGCGTCAGCGAATGCAAACGCGCCCATGCCCGGCGCCGTGACAAGCTCGAGCTCATCGAACCGGGGCGTGAGCGCCGGCGTCAGCCACGCCATCCACTCGCGCCACGGCAGCACGCGTGACAGAAGCGACTCGCGGCGGCGCGCGAGCTGGCGGCTGCTCTTGAGCAAGCGGCTCAGGTCCTCACGCTCGAGGCCGACGCTGTAACCGAGCGCCGCAAAGCCGGCGAGGAAATAGCCGAGCCCGGCGAGCGGAAGCGCGCGCTCTGCGCCTGCGAGGGTGAATAGCGTCGCCGTCAGCCGGTAGAGCCAGTCGCCGACGATGCCGCCGAAGCTGTGGGCGAAGGGCCAGGTCGCGGTCACGGGCAGGGCGGCGAAGCCGCCGGCCAGCAGGAACACCGAGAGGGGGAAGATGCTCGTCTTCTTGCGGTTGGCGAAGATGCGCTCCGCAACCATCAGCTCGATGCCCCAGAACATGGGCGCCAGCAGCAGGAACACCGCGGCGAAGCCGAGCGTGTTCAGCATCACGTCGGCGAAGATCGCCCCACCCACGCCAAGCATGTTCGTCGGCACGCCGCCGGCGGCGTGCGTGAGGCTCGGATCCGATTTCGACCAGGTGAGGAGGCTCGCCCACGCGGCCGCGACGCCGGCGAGGAGGAGGGCTCCTCCGGCGCGGCTGAGCCAACCCATGAGCCTGTCCTCCATGTCGACGGAGAGCAGGCGTCTCGGGTCACCATGCGACTCGAGCGGCATGACGGCGAACGGACTCTTTACGCAAGTACTACTACGAAACGTTCGAGCGCCTCGGCGATGGTGGCCGCGTCGTGCACCAATGCGAGCCGCACGTAGTTTCCGCCCGGATTGGTCCCGTCGCGTCCGGCCTGCGCCAGAAAGGCACCGGGCAAAACCTTGACACCCCCGCGTTTCCATAAGGTTACCGCTGCGTCACTGGCGCCGCCGAACTTCGAAACATCGAGCCAGAGGCAGAAGCCGCCGGCGGGCCGGTAGTAGCCGTAGCGGCCCGCCAAGATGCAGTCGCACACGTCGAACTTGGCGCGGTAAGCCTCGCGATTGGCGGCGACGTGCGCCTCGTCCTCCCAAACGGCGACGGAGACGTGCTGGGTTGGCCCCGGCACTTGCGGCGCCACCATGTTGCGGATCTCCGCGAAGGTCTCGAGGAAACGATCATCGCCCGCGCAGAAGCCCGAGCGCAGGCCGGGCAGATTCGAGCGCTTCGAGAGCGAGTTGAAGGCGACGAGATTGCGGAAGCGCTGAGGCGTTGCCGCCGCGACGGCAAGCGCACCCGGGGGCGGCTCCCCCGTATAGATCTCCGAGTAACACTCGTCGAAGAACAGCATGAAGTCGTGGGCGCGCGCGAGCTCGAGTGCGCACGCGATGTAGGCCTTGCTCGCGACGGCACCTTGCGGATTTGCTGGCGAGCACAAATAGAGCGCGACGGTGCGATCGAGCAGCGCCTCGTCCCCGGCGAGCGCTTCGAGATCGGGGAGGTGGCCAGAGGCCGCCGTGGCGTTGAGGTAGACCGGCTCGGCGTCGACCGCGAGCGCGCCGCCGATGTAGGCGCTGTAGTAGGGATTGCACATGAGCACGGCCGCACGGCCGTTCACCCGCTTGCGCCCTGCGGCGGGAATAGCGGCGAGAAACAGCCCTTCGCGCGAGCCGTTGAGCGCGAGCACCTCGCGGGTCGCATCGGGCGTCGCGGCGGCGCCGTAGCGGCGCCCCACCCAGGCGGCAATCGCGGAGCGCAACGCTTGCGTCCCGCGGATGGGCGGGTATTTGCCGTACTCGGCGACGGCCTCCATGAGCTTTGCCGCCACGAACGGCGGCATGGCCTCGCGCGGCTCCCCGATCGTCAGGTCGATGGGTTTCGCGTGTCCGGGCTCTATGCCGTGAAGCAGGCGGCGGAGCTGCGTGAACGGCGACAGGATCGCGCCCTCGGCGAGCGCCGCCAATCCGGAGTGCGAAGGCATGGGCGTCTCTTGCAACGGTCTCGCTGACGAGATCTTCGTGCCGCAGGGCACGCGAGAGCCCATAGCGGCCGCGCATCCGCTCGTCTACAGCCTCAGTGGGCTACGCGCCGTGCCGCTGCCAGCCGCCTGACCCGTTCAGCTTTG
>DATIZL010000065.1:0-12961 GCA_035517115.1 Hyphomicrobium sp. | reverse complement strand
GCGCACCTCGGCCGGCACGTTGAGCGCCGCGATGGTACGCTTGTCGAGGATCCCGGTGGGAGCAAGCCCGTTGGAGGCCTGAAAGCGCATGACCGCCTTCTCGACCTCGCTGCTGTAAAAGTTCGGGTAGCCCGTCTCCTCATTCAAGTCGCCCGAGGCCGCAAGGCGGCGGCGCAGAAGCGCGACAGCAGGTTGCGTTTCGCCTGGCTCGAGCTGGATATCGGGAAGGGGAATGAAACCGCCCGCCTCGGCAATCTGAGTATAGCGGTCGATGGCGACCTTGGTGGCAGCGACGTTCGCCTTGGACAGCGTGGGGAAGCCCTTGGGCGGATTTATCTGCCAATCCTTGACGAACTCGCGATCGTAACCGCCTTCGGTGCGGGTCGCGCCCGGACCATCACCGGTGGGCCCGAACTGAATGTCCTGCGCGAGCACGCACCCGCTGGTGGCAGCCATCATCGTGGCGCCGGCGCAAAGGCACCTAATCAGCCGCGCCAGATGCGAGCTTGATCCCGCTCTTTGCATTTTGCTCGAACCCCTCGACCCCGAGAAGCCGCTCCCGCCTCAATGTTAGGGCGCAAACCGCAGAAAGGAATAGCTCTTCGAGCAGATTAGGAGGGCAAAATCGCGATGCCCGACGGAGGCTTGGGGGCCTGGTGCCGGGGCGCAACAACTGCGCAGGCGCAAAAAAGGGGCCGCGGGAGGAGTCCGCGGCCCTTAGCATCGCTGGCGTTTGGTGCGTGTCGTCTAGAGGCGGTAACGAATTTGATCGGACCAGAAGCGCTCGAGCCGGACCAGGGCCTTATTAAGCCCGCGGAAATCCTCCTCGGTGACCTCGCCGACGGTCCCCACGGAGCCGAGCTGGCGCTGATAGAGCTTCTTGACGACGTCGCAGGCCTCCTTGCCCTTCTCCGTCAGGCTTACGCGCACGCTGCGGCGGTCGGTCTCCGACCGCTTGTAGTGCAGGTAGCCCATGTCCACGAGCTTCTTCAGGTTGTAGGAGACATTCGAGCCGAGATAGTAGCCGCGCGTCTTCAGCTCGCCGGCGGTCAACTCGCCCTCGCCGATGTTGTAGAGCAAAAGAGCTTGCACGCTGTTGAGATCGGCGCCGCCCAGGCGATCGAACTCGTCTTTGATCACGTCGAGCAAGAGGCGGTGCAGCCTCTCGATGAGACGCAATGCTTGGAGATACTCGGAACGGAAACCTTCGTCCTGGGCCGGCGCGCGATGGCGCGCCACGTCGAGCGCAACACTCATAACTGCCTCATCCTGTTTGACGCGTCCCGATTTTCTCGGGTTACAAAAACAGATAAGGCATAAAACTAAAACTTACCTAAATCCGCATAGTAAAAGAATAGTAATGGCCCCAGCGAGGAAGCTCTCGTTCACTCTAAGCACCTACAAATTGAACTATTGAGCTAGCGCTTTCTGCACCTTTACGCGCGCCCTAGACCCGCGCGGCCTGCATCTCCTGGCGCGTCGGCAGCACCATCTCGTCGGAGCCCATCGGCGCGAAATAGTCCTCGACCATCGCCGGGGTGACGTCCTCGAGCCGGCCGGGTTGCCAGCGCGGGGTGCCGTCCTTGTCGATGAGCGCGGCCCGCACGCCTTCATAGAAATCGTGGCCATCGAGGAAGCGGCACGCGAGGCGGTAGTCGACCTGGAGCGTCTGGCGCAAATCGAGCGCGCGCGCGTCGCGGACGTGCCGGTGCGTGACCTTGAGCGACAGCGGCGAGCGCGCCTTGAGGTCGGCGATGACGCCCTGGGCCCACGCGCGGTCGGACCCATCGATGCTCGCCAGCCGCACGAGGATCTCCTCGACGCTCTCCGCCGAGAAGCAGCGGGCGATGTGGCTCGCATAGGGAGCAAGCTCGCGCGGGCCGGGATCGACCTGGCGATCGTCGAGCAGCGGATCGACCGGCCAGGTCTCGATGAGCGCGGCCTTGATCTCCTCGAAGCGCTGCGCCGGGATGCAGTGCGTGAGCAGCCCCAGCGCGTAGGCGTCGGCACGGCCGATGGAGCGCGCGGTGAGGGCGAGATACATGCCGATCGAATCCGGCATGCGCGATAGGAACCAGGCGGTGCCGACGTCGGGAAACAGCCCGATCGCCGTTTCCGGCATGGCAAAGCGGTAGCGCTCGCCTGCAACCCGATGCGTCCCGTACTGCGTTATGCCGACGCCCGACCCCATCACCGGCCCGTCGATCAACGAGATGGTCGGCTTGGAGAAGCACTCATGCAGCCAGTTGAGCGCGTACTCTTCGGCGCACGCCGCGCGGGCTTTCGCCTTATCCTCCCGCGCCAAGCTCACCAGCTCGCGCACGTCGCCGCCGGCGCAGAAAGCTTTCCCTCCCCCCGACTGAATGACGACGCAGTAGTTGGTCGGCTCGCGCGCAAGCTGCGGATAGAGCCCCGCAAGCTTTTGGCGCATGGCGAGGTCGAGCGCGTTGAGCGCGCGCGGACGGTCGAGTGTGACGAGCGCGAGCGAGCCGAGCTTTTCGATCGTGAGCTCTTCGGAAGCCTGTGCAGGCCGCGCGTTGTCGACGACGTCGTGCTGCAAACGAGAGCTCCTCGCAAGGCTGGATCAGGGCCGCAAGCGACCATGAATTGGACGAATTTGGAGCTATACACCGGCTGGCATGCCGATCAAATAACACGACCGATTCGCCCTGAAACAGGGCTCGCGTTAGGGCGAGCAGAGCCAATAACCGAAAGGCGGACGATGCTTCGACTAGGGCTTGGCCTTGCCGCTTGCACCGCCGCCCTAAGCTTGTGTCAGCAGAGCTCGCTGGCGGGATCCTCTTCGCTAAGCGGCGACTGGCTCGTCCTCGCGGCCAGCACCAACTCCAGCATCGCCGTGGCCAAGTCCAAGAAGGCCGCTCATGCGCCAAACCCGCAGGTGAAAGAGGCGCCCCCGCCGCTGCCCGAGAAAAAAGACGCTGCCGCTGCGCCTCCCGCTCCCGCGTGGAAGCCCGAGGAAATTGCGGCCGCACAGGCGCGCTGCGCGGCAATCCTCAAGGACATCGATGCGGTCTCCGAGCCGCAGCCCCCCATTCGTGAAGGCCAGTGCGGCGCACCGGCGCCGATCAGATTAAAGAGTGTCGGCAAGAACCCTCAGGTCACATTCGACCCCCCGGCCCTCGTCAACTGCGAGCTTGCCGGCGCGCTCGCCGGCTGGATCAAGAACGATGTGCAGCCGCTCGCCCTAAAGCATCTCGGGGCCAAGATCGTCCGCATCGAGGTGATGAGCGACTACTCCTGCCGCACGTCGGCGGGACGCGGCCCCAAGCACTTGAGCGAGCACGCCTTCGCCAACGCCCTCGACATCGGGGCCTTCGTCACCGAGAAGGGCAAGACCGCGAGCGTGCTCGAAGGCTGGGGCACGCCGAAGCGCGAGATCGCGGAACGCATCGCTGCGGAGAAGGCGAAGGCTGAGCAGGAGGCGGCCGCGCGTGACGCCGCCGATGCCAAGGCGCAAGCCAACCTGAAAGACCCCGCGGCAAAACCCGGCAACGAGAAGCCGGCACCGGTGGCGGTCGCCTCCAACCTCGGCACGCCCGCTTCCGGAACCGCCAAGACCGTACGCTCGAAGGGGATCGACAAGCTCGCCATTACGCTTCCCGGCTCCGCCAAGGCTGCGACCGACGACCTGACGAAGCTCGGCGGCCCGACCAATCCCGGCGCACGCAAGCCGAACGCCCCAGCCGACGTCGCCGCGCTCAGCGTCGTCGAGAAGCCTCCCGGACCGCAGGCGCAGTTCCTGCACGAAATTCACGCAGCCGCCTGCCGCCTCTTCGGCACCACGCTCGGGCCCGAGGCCAACGCCGACCACCGCAACCACTTCCACGTCGATATGGCGGGGCGGAAGTACAAGAAAATCTGCGACTAACCCTGATCCACCACGCTTATGCGCGAGGCCTTGCCAACGGGCATCCTTCCGGCGAGGGTGGCGTCCCTTGAGCGGACGAAGCCCCGCATGAAACCGCGCCACCCAGCGCCGGATACCCACCCGACCTCGCGGCGAGACGCGCCCGACGAGAGCGGGCGCGCGCACGCTGGCCCCGGCGCCTTTCCCAACGTGCGCTTGCGCCGGACGCGGCGCACCAAATGGTCGCGCCGGCTCGTCGCCGAGCACCGCTTGAGCACCGCCGATCTCATCTGGCCGCTGTTCGTGGTCGAAGGCCGAAACAAGCGCGTGCCCGTCGCCACCATGCCGGGCATCGAGCGGCTGTCGATAGACAACGTCGTTGCCGCGGCGGAAGAAGCGGCGCGCCTCGGCATTCCGGCGATCGCGCTTTTTCCCTACACCGAGCCCAAGCTGCGCTCCGCCGACGCACACGAGGCCTTCAATCCGGACAACCTCGTGTGCCGAGCGACGCGCGCAATCAAAGAGGCCGCCCTCGACCTCGGTGTCATCCTCGACGTGGCGCTCGATCCCTACACGAGCCATGGCCACGACGGGCTCCTGCGCGGCACCGAGATCGCCAACGACGAGACGCTCGAAGCGCTGGTGCGTCAATCGCTGGTGCAGGCGGAGGCCGGCGCCGATATCCTGGCGCCCTCCGACATGATGGACGGACGCGTCGGCGCTATCCGCTCCGCGCTCGAGGCAGCCGGGCACGCCAACACCCTGATCATGGCCTATGCCGCAAAGTACGCGTCCGCCTTCTATGGGCCCTTCCGCGACGCCGTAGGCTCCTCGGTGACGCTCGCATCCTCCAAGAAGGTCGGCGACAAGCGCAGCTACCAGATGGACCCGGCCAACTCGGATGAGGCGCTGCGCGAGGTCGCGCTCGACCTCGCGGAGGGCGCCGACATGGTCATGGTGAAGCCGGGGCTCGTCTATCTCGACATCGTGCGCCGCGTGGCCGAGACCTTCCGCGTGCCGACCTTCGCTTATCAGGTGTCGGGGGAATACGCGATGCTGCAGGCGGCGGCCGCTGCGGGCTGGCTCGATGGCGACGCGGTGATGATGGAAAGCCTGCTCGCATTCAAGCGGGCAGGCGCCGCCGGCATCCTCACCTACTTTGCGCCGCGCGCCGCCGCGCTTCTCAACGCCGCGGGCTAAGGCGTCTTACTACGATGGGTCCCACATATTCACCCTCCCCCTTGATGGGGAGGGGAAAAAATGGCTCAGCGAGCTAAACGAGACCGTCTGGCTAGAAAATGCGCTACCGCCGCACGCGGCGGCGCGGCTCGAACGGCTGTTGGTCCACAGGGGGCGCGGCCTGCGTGCCATCGGCCGGCGGCTGCTGGCCATTCTGCTGCTGCGCGACCGTGCCCTTGGGCTTCTCGCAATCGGTGAGCCACACGTCGAACACCGGGTGCTCGACCGCGTTGAGGCCCGGGCTTTCGGCAAACATCCAACCGGTGAAGATGCGCTTCTGTTGGCCGTCGAGCTGGATCTCGTCGACCTCGACGAACGAGCTCGTCTTGGGTTGCTCGGTGGGCGGCCGCGAGTAGCAAACGCGCGGGGTGACCTTGAGCGCGCCAAACGTCACCGTCTCGTTGAGTGGAACCTCGAACTTGGAGGTGCGCGCCGTCACCTTGTCGAGCGCGGCAAAGACGGCGACGCCGTTCTCGATGCGGTCGGCATGCGCCGATCCAGCGGCGAGCGCGAGCAACGCGGCAGCGCCGAACGCTGCGCTAGATGCTCGCCGATCGTGAAGGCCCGGAAATGTGCGCTTAAATCTCATGGGCGCCAGAGTGGGTCCGTTCGCATGCATCGACTTTCACTGAGCGTCGAGTTGGGCCGAAATTGGACCCCTCCTCGCGTCACGATTGCGGACGCCAGGGCTTGTAGTCGCCGGTGGTCTTCGCGCGCACGCCGCGGCCAAGGATCGAGCCGGGCGGCCGGTAAGCCTCCGGCGTGCCCGTCATGTTCATGAGGTGCGGGCGCTGCCAGGGGCGCGGCTGATAGCTCTGCTTCGTCGGCGGCTCGTCGACCGTGTAGTGCAGCCAGCCGTGCCAGTCGGCCGGCACCTTCGAGGCTTCGGCGAGATCCGTGTAGGTGACCCAGCGGCGCGGACGCCCCAGGGGGCCAACGCCCTTGCGCTGTTCGTAGTAGGTGTTGCCGAAGTCGTCCTTTCCGACGAGGCGGCCCTGCATGAAGATCGTGAGGCGCGTGCCCCAGGTGTTGCCGCCCCACCAGCTGAAGATCTCGCTGAAGATGCCCATTCGGTCCTGCCATCTCGCATTTGCGCTCGATCAATTATCGAAGCTCTGGCCGGTCTGTCTAGTCGCGGCTTCAGCGCGGCCCAACCGCAACACCCGATTTCACGGAATCGCCATAGGCTGATCTCCCGGCGGCTGCGCGTCTCGAGCCTGTCCACAGCCCGCAAATATGATCGTTTCCCTCGGCAGTGCTAGAAAAGCTGCCATTTCACCGTCACAAATCATCCACCGTCCTTCCCAGGGTTTCCAGCAGTCTATCTACATCTAGTATGGGTGCGATCCGCAACATACAAACCCTTTGGCGGATCGGCCCGAATCGGCCAGTTTGAGTAAACGCGATCCGGTCGCACGAAAGCCTGCCGAAGAGGGCCTTCGTCCCGGTGCGCGGTGCGGATCTCAAGTCGCGTAGGACCAATTCCTGACAATGCGTCAGTAGCGGGCGAGACAGCCGTCTCGCCGCGGGGGAGCCTGTGTCTCGAGCGTAAGGGGAGTTGCGTGACGGCCACGCCGGCCGTGCAGAGCCAGAAAAAACAAAATCGGCGCCAGCATGTGCCGCGTCACGGCGCCCCCGACAATCGACTGGGGGACACTCATGAAGATCACGCGGCGCTTCACCGAAGCCGGCAAGTCGCCTTACGACACCATCAAGTTCCGCCGCGCGACGAGCGAGATCAAGAACCCCGACGGCTCGGTCGTCTTCCGCCTCGACGGCTTCTTCGTGCCCGAGCAGTGGAGCCAGGTCGCCGCCGACATCCTGGCGCAAAAGTATTTCCGCAAGGCCGGTGTCGCCCGCCGCTTGAGGAAGATCGAGGAAACGCAGATCCCCTCGTGGGCGTGGCGCTCGGTTTCCGATGAGCGCGCACTCGCCGAGCTCCCCCAGCCCGAGCGCTACGGCGGCGAGACGGACGCTCGCCAGGTTTTCGATCGGCTTGCCGGCACTTGGACCTACTGGGGCCTGAAAGGCGGCTACTTCTCAACCGAGGAGGACGCACGCGCCTTCTATGACGAGCACCGCTACATGCTGGCGATGCAGATGGGCGCCCCCAACAGCCCGCAGTGGTTCAACACCGGCCTGCATTGGGCCTACGGCATCGACGGCCCCGGTCAGGGCCACCTCTACGTCGACCACGAGACCGGCAAGCTCACGGTCTCGGGCAGCGCTTACGAGCATCCCCAGCCGCACGCCTGCTTCATCCAGTCCATCGAGGACGACCTCGTCAACGAGAACGGCATCATGGACCTGTGGGTGCGCGAGGCGCGCCTGTTCAAGTACGGCTCCGGCACCGGCTCCAACTTCTCCAAGCTGCGCGGCGTCGACGAGAAGCTGTCGGGCGGCGGCAAATCCTCGGGCCTCATGAGCTTCCTGAAGATCGGCGACCGGGCCGCGGGTGCCATCAAGTCGGGCGGGACGACGCGGCGCGCGGCCAAGATGGTCGTCGTCGACGTCGATCATCCCGACATCGAGGAGTACATCAACTGGAAGGTGAAGGAGGAGCAGAAGGTCGCCGCTCTCGTCACCGGCTCCAAGATCTGCCGCAAGCGGCTGGCCGCGATCATGAAGGCCTGCGTCAACTGCGAGGCCGAGGGCGGCGAGAGCGAGTCCGGCATCCCCAACGAGCGCTGCTTCGATCCGGCGAAGAATCCGGCCCTGAAGCGCGCCATCAAGGAAGCGCGCCGCGACGAGGTGCCGAACAACTACATCCTGCGCGTCATCCAGTTTGCGCGCCAAGGCTACAAGGAGATCGAGTTTGCGACCTACGACACCGATTGGGATTCGGAGGCCTATCTCACCGTCTCGGGCCAGAACTCCAACAACTCGGTGCGCGTGACGGACGAGCTCCTCGAGGCCGTCGAGGCCGATGCGGACTGGCAGCTCACCTCGCGCCTCTCCGGCAAGCCGACCAAGACGCTGAAGGCGCGCGAGCTGTGGGACCAGATCGGCCACGCCGCTTGGGCCTCCGCCGACCCCGGCATTCAGTTCCACACCACCATCAACGACTGGCACACCTGCCCCAAGAGCGGCCCGATCCGCGCGTCGAACCCGTGCTCGGAATACATGTTCCTCGACGACACGGCCTGCAATCTCGCCTCGCTCAATCTGATGGCGTTCCGTGCGGTTTCCGGCGCCAGTGACATGCGCTTCGACATCGGCGACTTCGAGCATGCCTGCCGCTTGTGGACCATCGTGCTCGAGATCTCGGTGCTGATGGCGCAGTTCCCCTCGCGCCAGATCGCGGAGCTCTCCTATCGCTACCGCACGCTGGGCTTGGGTTTCGCCAACATCGGCGGCCTCCTGATGGCCTCGGGCATTCCCTACGACTCCGAAGCGGGGCGCGCGATTTGCGGCGCCATCTCCGCCATCATGACCGGCGTCTCCTACGCGACCTCGGCCGAGATGGCGCGCGAGCTCGGGCCGTTCCCCGGCTACCAGCCCAACGCCTCCGACATGCTGCGCGTCGTCCGCAACCACCGCCGCGCCGCCTACGGCCACAGCGAGGGCTACGACCGCGTCGCCATCGCGCCCGTGCCGCTCGACCATGCCGCCTGCCCGGACGCCACCCTCATCGAGGCGGCGCGCCGCGCCTGGGACCGCGCCATCGCGCTCGGCCAGAGCCACGGCTTCCGCAACGCGCAGGCGACCGTGATCGCGCCGACGGGAACGATCGGCCTCGTCATGGACTGCGACACTACCGGCATCGAGCCCGACTTCGCGCTCGTTAAGTTCAAGAAGCTCGCCGGCGGCGGCTACTTCAAGATCATCAACCAGGCGGTGCCGACCGCGCTCGCCACCCTCGGCTACAAGCCGAGCGAGATCGCCGAGATCGAAGCCTACGCCGTCGGCCACGGCTCGCTCGGACAGGCGCCCGCCATCAACCCGGCGACCCTCAAGGCCAAGGGTTTCGATGACGAGGCGCTTGCCAAAATCGAGAGCGGGCTTTCAACCGCCTTCGACATCAAGTTCGTCTTTAATCGCTGGACGCTCGGCGACAAGTTCCTCACCGATACGCTCAAAGTCCCGGCCGACCGCCTCACCGATCCGACCTTCGACCTGCTGACCTTCCTCGGCTTCTCGAAAAAGAACATCGAGGACGCCAACGAGCACGTGTGCGGCGCCATGACCCTCGAGGGCGCCCCGCACTTGAAGCCCGAGCACCTGCCGGTGTTCGACTGCGCCAACCCGTGCGGGCGCAAGGGCAAGCGCTACCTCTCGGTCGAGAGCCACATCCGCATGATGGCGGCGTCCCAGCCCTTCATCTCGGGTGCCATCTCCAAGACCATCAACATGCCGAACGACGCCACGGTCGAGGACTGCAAGGCGAGCTACATGCTGTCCTGGCGGCTGGCGCTCAAGGCCAATGCGCTCTACCGCGACGGCTCCAAGCTCTCCCAGCCGCTCAACTCGCAGCTCTTGGGCGAGGATACCGACGAGCAGGAGGAGGCGGCCGAGCAGCTGCACGCGGACAAGCCCGCGGCCCTGCGCGTGCAGGCAGCAGCCGAGCGGATTGTGGAGAAGGTCGTCGAGCGCGTCGTCTACATGAAGCAGCAGGAGCGCGAGAAGCTCCCCAACCGGCGCAAGAGCTACACGCAGAAGGCGACCGTCGGCGGCCACAAGGTCTATCTGCACACCGGCGAGTACGAGGACGGCCGCCTGGGCGAGATCTTCATCGACATGCACAAGGAAGGCGCCGCCTTCCGCAGCCTCATGAACAACTTCGCCATCGCCATCTCGCTTGGCCTGCAGTACGGCGTGCCGCTGGAGGAATACGTGGAGGCCTTCACCTTCACGCGCTTCGAGCCCGCTGGCCTCGTCACCGGCAACGAGACGATCAAGAACGCCACGAGCGTGCTCGACTACATCTTCCGCGAGCTGGCGGTCTCCTATCTTGGGCGCAACGATCTCGCCCACGTCGACCCGCGCGAGATCGTGGGCGGCACGGGGCTCGGCTCCTCGGATGCGCAAACCGACCAGGAGCTCGATCTCGACCTGCCCGACAGCGTCAGCAGAGTGGTGTCGAAGGGGCTGATCCGCGGCAACCTGCGCGTCGCCTCGGGCGGACGCGCGCAGGTGAGCGAGACGACGGTGACGGCCCTGCGCGAGGACGCGGCAACCTTCCCGGCGGTCGAAAGCGATACCGCGCTGTTCCCCGCGACGGAAGGCGCGACCGCGCTCAAGCCGGAAGCCGAGATGCTTTACGCACGCACCACCGTCTCGCGCACGCAGGTGACGGTGAAGGGCCGCGAGGCGGACCGGCGCGCGGAAGCTCGCATCCGCGGCTACGAGGGCGAGGCCTGCCGCGAGTGTGGGAACTTCACGCTCGTGCGCAACGGCACCTGCCTCAAGTGCGACACCTGCGGCGGCACCAGCGGGTGCTCGTGATGGAGGTCGAGATGCAGCGTGGCAGCCGTGTGCACGTTGCCGCGTCGGTCGGCCTTCAGCGAGCCGAGGCAGCTTCTGCGAGTCTGGCCCGCAAAGTTCGCGTCGCCGAAGCCTGCGCTGCTGCCGAACCGTGGCCGAGGAACGATTGGCGCCGACGCGCGCACGAACTGCGGGATCGGCGTGAGCTTTGGCGCGCGGCCGTGGCTGAGCTACGCGCAAAGGCGCTGAGATCACAAATACCCGTCATCCCGGCGCAGGCCGGGACCCAGGACACCTATACGGGCGACTGAGGTTACCTGCCTGGGTTCCCGCCTGCGCGGGAATGACGAATTGGAAATGGGGACGCACTTGAGCGACAGCCCGCTGAAACGGCTCCGACCGGCGCCCGGCAGTGTCTACCTGCTGGCCGAGCACCTCGACGCCGCGCTCGCCGCCGGCGAGGACCTGACCGGCGTGCTCTTCGTCTGGTCCGGGGCGCCGCCGCGCGAGGACGCCGAGCTCATCGAGTTCCGCGCTCAGCGCCGCGAGGCGATCGAGCGGATTCGCACCTTCGAGCTCATGCTCATCGCGCGTCTGCTCAAGGGGCGCGAGTGGGCGGTCACGGTGGCGACCGAGGACGAGCGCTTCCAGCCCGTCGCGCGCCTCTACGTGGCCGGCACGGGCACGCTCTTAGACGCCGTCGCCGAATGCGCCGACCTGTCGAGTGAGGACTTCGAAACGGGCGACGATCTCACCGCCTACGTGCGCTCGCGCGGGCTCATCGCCGCCGACGCCGCCGGGCTTTGCGATACCGCACCCTTAGCCGCGAACGAGGCCTTCCTCGTCGCCAAGCGCGCACCGCTCGGGGTGCTGCTCGATCTCGTCGCCAGCTTCCTCGACGCGCTGGAGGCCGAGTTCGATCTCTTCCCCGCCCTCGAAAACGAAAACGGGCGGGGTTTGCGCCCGCCCGCTTCGCTCACGATCTGATCGCGATTAGAGGTTCTGCGCGCGGATGCCCGCCGCTGTCGCCTGCTCGGCCGTCTGCTCGCGCGCTGCCGAACGCCAGGTCACAGGCTCCGAGTAGCGCTCCTGATAGCGCGGCCGCTCGTAGACGCGCTCGTTGCGGGCAACGCGCTCGCCGCGCCCCTCGTAACGCTGCGCCTTGCGCGAGCGCGACCGGTCCTCGTCATCGTCGTCCGAGCGACGCGAGGCGCGCTTCTTGGCGGGCTTCTCGTCCTCGTCGTTCGACGCGACCTTCTTCGGCTCGTCCGCCGGCGCAGCCGCCTTAGGCTCGGCGGCAACCTTCGGCGCCTCCGCCACGGATGACGGCGTGGACTCGGCCGGCGTGGCCTCCTTCTCGCTCGCTGCTACGTGGTCCTCGCCCCAGCGGCTCTGCTTCAGGTCGCGCTGGATATCGAGGGCCGCCACCGACTGCACGACGGGATGCAGCGGCCGCAGCGTCTGCGTGCTGAGGCCGAGCGAGCCGGTCGAGAGAACGGCGTCGGCTGAGGCCAGCTCCAAGGCCGAGCGGCCCAGCGCCTGCGGCGCCTCAGCCACGAGCTGCTCGTTGTCGTGCGTAGCGAACGTGTTCGCGGCCGTCACCGGCGCCATGGGCGAGGCAGCGGACGCCTGCAGAGCCATGGCCACGGCCATTCCCTGCTCCGCTGCGTCGAGAGAGGAATAGCGGCCGATGTCGCCGGGAACCGGCGTATACGTGCGGTTCTCGACGTAGACGGCCTCCTCGGGCTCGGGCGCCTTGATGACGCGCACCTGCAGCTTGCCGACGCCCGCCCCTTCGTAGCCGAGCTTCTCGGCGGCGGCGCGCGAAAGATCGAGCGTGCGGTCGCCCCAGTAGGGTCCGGCGTTGTTCACGCGCACGACGAGCGCGCGGCCCGTATCGGGGCTCCACACGAGCAGCATCGTGCCGTCGGGATAGATGGGGCTCGCTGTGTTGTCGGGACGGTCGGCATGGAATTGCTCACCCGACGAGGTGAGCCCGCACGGATTGTAGCGGTCGTGCTTGCAGTCGTCGTAGTGAGACGCGGTGATCGTTTCCTCGACGCCGATAAGCGCCTTCGTCTCTTCGATGGTCTTCACGCGGTGACAAACGCCGTAATAGCAATAGGTCGACCCCGGCGTTTTCGCCTCGGTCGGAGTAGCAAACTTGACGGTCAGGGCCATCGCGGCGAGCGCGGGCGCGCCCAACACGATGCATACCAGGCGAACGCGCTCCGCCCGGCTTGTTTTGCTCGACACCATCATCACTCCACGCTGTTTCAGAAGATCGGCGTGAACGCCGCGCGGTTTTGATCGTTCCGCACGGGCGCCCCCGATTAGCGGTGCAACGTGCAGCAGGAAGCGGGGATTAAATGGCAGGTCGATGCGACATAGGCGCCGCTGCGACGCATGGCCGCTGAAGCACTTAGAGCA
>DATIZL010000064.1:0-16805 GCA_035517115.1 Hyphomicrobium sp. | reverse complement strand
GGCGGGCGGCCGCATCGTCGAGACCGAGGCCTATCCGCCGGGCGACCGGGCCGGCCACGGCTTCATCGGCGAGACACGGCGCAACCGCTCGCTGTTTCTCGCGCACGGCCACGTCTACATCTACCGCACCTACGGCAGTGCGTGGATGCTCAACTTTTCGAGCGAGGCGGCGGGCGTCGGCGCGGGCGTGCTCATTCGTGCAATCGAGCCGCTCGTCGGCATCGACCTCATGCGCGCGCGACGGCCGCACGCAAAGCTCAAGGATCTCGCGCGCGGCCCGATCCTGCTCGCTGACGACGGCTTCAAGGCACACATCGGGCGCAGCGTGCGCATCGGCATAAGCCGCAACGTGGATCCGCGCTGGCGCTATTTCGAGCGCGGCAGCCCCTTCATCAGCGGTCCGCGCCGGCTCAACGCATGAGGATTTGCGGAACTCGGCAAGTGATGCGTGATTTACCCTGAATGTCCGCGTTGCAAACGTGAATATCGGTGCAACAAGCGTGAATACGCCTGTGCACTCGCGTTTACGTCGCATGTACGCCGTTAACGATCAGGCACGAGACGAAGGAGCCCGGGCGAGATGGAGTTGGCTACCGCCGTTGGCCTGCTCGCGGGAACGCTGACGACCATTGCCTACGTCCCGCAGGTCGTGAAGAGCTGGCGCACGGGGTCTACCGCCG
Organism: Hyphomicrobium sp.; assembly: GCA_035517115.1. Classification (GTDB taxonomy): domain Bacteria; phylum Pseudomonadota; class Alphaproteobacteria; order Rhizobiales; family Hyphomicrobiaceae; genus Hyphomicrobium_A. The sequence continues at coordinate 16,125 of DATIZL010000064.1, read as the reverse complement.
ACATCTCGCTGACCATGTTCGCGATCATGGTGTCGGGCGTCACGCTCTGGCTGATCTACGGCGCGTTCGTGCGCGACATTCCAATCGTGATCGCGAACGGCGCCACGCTGCTGCTCGCTGGCACGGTCCTCGTGCTCAAGATCAAAAACGGTTAGTCGAGAAGCGCTCTAGGCGTCGTCCGAGCAGACATCGTTTGCGTGTGCGATTCGCATCGCGCGCTTGACGAGCTCTTCGCGCTTGGGGACATCGAGCCCCTGAAGTCCGATCCCCAGCTCACGGCAAGCTGCGTCAAAGGGCTAGGCCGAGCTGCGTGAGCATGCGGGCGGATGGGTTAGGGCCCACGTCGTCGGTTGGCATGAAGGCCTGCTCTTCACCATTGCGACTGTGGAACTAACCGCCTGCTATACAAAAGGTTGCCGCGGACGGCCCGCGGTTCTTTTACGCATCCGCGAGAGACGGCTGGTCCTCCTCCCGCAGAGAGCAACGCACGAGCTTTTCGCGTCTAGCGATAATCGTCGTGCGCCAGCAGCGGCGTGATGCGTCGCACGGCGACGCGCCGGTTCGCACGCTCGGGGCCCGGCGTCGGGATCTTGAGATACTCCTCGCCGTAGCCCTGCGTCACGAGGTTCTCCGGCGGCACCTCGAAATCCTGGGTCAGAATCTCGGCCACCGCCTGCGCGCGCCGGTCCGACAGACTGAGGTTGTCGATCTCGGAGCCCACGGCGTCGGTATAGCCCTCGATCAGGAACACCTCGCCCGGGTTGCGGTCGACCGCGCGGTTGATGGCGCTGGCGATGCGCGCCAGGACGCCGTACTGGTCGGGCGGCACGTCCCACGCGCCGAAGTCGAAGTTGATGGTGTCGAGGTCGACGCGGCACATGCGGTCGCGCAGCTCCACGTTGTAGCGGATCTCCTCCAGCGAATAGGCGCGATCGAGCCGGTCGACCGGCGGCGCGGTCAGCGCCTCATAGAGGTCGTCGTCGGATGCGCGGTCGTAGTCGACGATATACCTGTCACGCGGGATACCGATGCGCGGCGGCCCCAAGTGCAGGTCGAAAACCTCCGCCGCGATGCCTATGCCGGCGGCGATCGCCAAGCCGGCTGCGGCGCCTTCAAAGAAGCGGCGGTTGTCGATGATGTCGATCTCGCGGCCGCCCTCGTCGCGGCGGTAGCGCCGGATCAGACGGCCGTTGTTGTCGACGACGTTGTAGATCAACACGCCGCCGGGCCGCACGATGACGGTCTCCGTGGTGCCGTCGGGGCGCCGCTGCGAATGCACGTCGCGGGCGCGGGTGGCAAGCCGCCCGGTCTCGTCGTGGCGCACGAACACGTGGTTGTCCTGCTTGATGATGACGCGGTTGTCGGGCTCCTCGATCACGGTGCGCCTGCCGCCCTCTTCGGTGCGCTGCGTGCGGCTCTTCTGCAAATCCTGCAGCCGCTCAGCCGACGGCCCCACAGGCTGGAAGCCCGGAATGAATTTCGGCGTGAAACCCGGCTGTGCACCTTGCGGCGTGGGCGCCGTGGGAAGCGCCGCACGCTCGGTCGCGGCGCCGGGCGTGTGGGTCGTCGACCGGTGCTTGAAGCCCGTGTCCGGCCCGGGCTGCGCGTTGGTCGGAGTGGGAATCGGCGACGCGCCGTTCTGCGGAGCAGGTGCAAACGGCGTCCCCTGCGGCTTGCCGGGCACCATTCCCGGAACGGCCGTAAATGGCGTCGTAGCCGGCTGCACTTGCGTCTTGCCGGGGGCTGGCGGCGCTGCGCCCGGCGGCACCACCGCGAACGGCGATTTAGCGGGCGGGGGAGTGACGACCTTCAGCTGCCCGTTAGGGGCCACGGGAGGGGTGATTGCCGGCTGCGTAGTCTGCTCCTCGTGCGCACGATGCTTCTTCTCGTGCTCCTGCTGCGGTTGCGGAGAGACCTGCTGTTGCGGCACGACCGGCGCGGTCGTTGGCGGCACCATCTTGGGCACGTGATTTTCGGCGGGCGGCTGTTGCGGAGTTTGGGGCTGCTCGACAGGGTGCTGAACTTTATGGTGGTTCGGCTCGCCGCCCTGGGGTCCCGGTTGAGGTTGCCCGTTGCCGGGCGCGGGCTTCCCGTTGCCGGGCGGTCCGTTGGGCGCCTGCGCGCCTTGCGGACCCTTCTGCTGCCCTTTGTCGCCGTGATCCTTTTTGTGCTCCTTGCCTTCCTTACCTTCATCGTTCTGCGGGGGCGGCGAGTTCTGGGCGATCGTCACGGCGCCGTCGCGGGCAGCGCTCGCCGTAGTGAGGCCGGCGCACAGGCAAATGGCTCCGAAGAGGCAGGCCGCTCGACGTAGGTTCACAGGCGCCGTCATAACCGAATGTCCCTTGCTCCGCTGCAGTTTGGAGCAACCCCTACAGCTCCGCCGTTCCCAAAATATGACCGGAATTCGACCCCTTCGCGGTCTGTGCGAGGCCGCGCGGGAGCGCGCCCGCAACGCGAGGCCGACGGGTCGTTGCACCTTGAGAGCAGGATGAGCAGACGGCGCCCGCGGGACCGCAGCGCTGCGACGCTGAAAGCCCGGCGCCGCTAAGGTGCCTTGCGCAGCGAGAGGATGTAGCCTGCAAGATCGCGAATCTCGATGCGCGACAAATGCGGGTCGGGCATCGGCGCGTGCGGCTCCAACAGCCAGGTGGTGAGCGTCTCTATCGTCTGATTGGGGCGGTCGGCGATGGCCTGGAAGCTCGGGACATCGGCTTGCGGTATCTTGTCCGGGCCGGGATCGAGCACGTGGCAGCCGACGCACAGCTTGCGCGCAAGCGTCTCCCCGTTCGCGACGTCCGGGATCTTGGATTCCTTCTCGTTGGGCTTCAGGTCGAACTCCGGCTCCTGCGCCTGAAGGCTGATCGGCCACAGGAGTACGACCGCGATGGCGAGCGCAGGCGAAAGTCGGCGGATGTTGACCATTGAGTCCTCTTGTCCCGTTTGACCCAGCAGGCGGCAATCGTCGCCGGCGATGGATTGGCGTGGAATGATCTTGCTCAATGCCGTCCGGCGGGGGGACCGCCGATACCCGGTCACCGAGGCGCAACGTACCGGTAGAACAAGCGCTTTACGACCTCGACCAGCGCGAGATAACCGGCGACGGCTGCGGCCAGAAACAGATAGAACGAGAACGGCAGGCGCACCAGCCCGAACCAGGCGCCGACGGGCGTCCAGGGCAGGATGATGCCGGCCGCCACCACGCCGATGGAAAGGGTGGTCAGCACCGGGTGGGGGCTGGTGCGCCAGAATGGGCCGCGGGTGCGGATGACGAAGACCACCAGCGCCTGCGTCGCGAGCGATTCGACGAACCAGCCGGTTTGGAACTGGGCCGCGTCCGCCGCGAACAGCTGCAACAGCACGAAGAACGTGAGGAAATCAAAGAGCGAGCTGACGGGCCCCAGCACCAGCATGAAGCGTTCGATGAGCACCGTGCTCCATTGCGCCGGATGGGACAGCGCGCTGGCGTCGACGCGGTCGAAGGGTACCCCCATCTCGGAGATGTCGTAGAGCAGGTTGTTCAAGAGCACCTGCACCGGAAGCATGGGAAGGAACAGCAGGAACAGGGCGGCACCTGCCATCGAGAACATGTTGCCGAAGTTGGAGCTCGAGCCCATGAGAATGTACTTGGTGACGTTCTCCACCGTGCGGCGCCCCTCGATGACGCCCTCGTTGATCACGGTGAGGTCGCGCTGCATGAGCACGAGATCGGCGGCCGCCTTGGCCACGTCGGCCCCGCTATCAACCGAGATGCCAACGTCGGCCGCGTGAATGGCGGAAGCGTCGTTGACGCCGTCGCCGAGAAAGCCCACGACCGCGCCGCGCCGCTTCAGCGTCATGAGGATGCGCTGCTTCTGCAAGGGCGTCACCCGGCAGAACAGGTCGACGTCGGGAATGCGCGCCAGCAGCGCCTCGTCGGAGAGCTGGCGCAGCTCCTCGCCGGTGAGCAGTCCCTTCGTGGGCAGATCGAGCTCCCGGCACACGTGGCGCGTCACCTGCTCGCTGTCGCCGGTGAGGATCTTGATGGCGACGCCCGAGGCCGCCAGCTGCGCGATCGCCTTGGAGGCGCTTTCCTTAGGCGGATCGAGGAAGACGACGAACCCGGCGAAGATCAAATCGTCCTCGTCGCTCACGGTGGCCGTGCAGTGCTCGGGGCCGACCTTGCGGAAGGCGATGCCGAGCGCCCGGTACCCTTCCTCGCCGAGCTTGACGAAGACATCCTCTGCGCGCTGGCGCGCTCGCTCATCCAAGGGCGCCAGCTCACCCGAGACCAATTCCCGGTGCGTCGAGTGCTTGAGCACGTCCTCGGGCGCCCCTTTGACGATGAGCAGCCGCTCGGGCGCCTCTTTGGTCTCCAGCAGCACCGAGACGCGGCGCCGCTCGAAGTCGAATGGAACCTCATCGAGCTTAGACCAGGCCCCGATGTCGAGTTTCGCGTACGCGAGAACGGCGTCGTCGAGCGGGCTGCGCAGGCCGGTCTCGAACGCGCTGTTGAGGTAGGCGAGACGCAAGACCTCGGGGCTGTCGGCGCCTTCCGCATCGACGTGGCTGACAAGCCGGATCTTGGCCTCGGTGAGAGTGCCGGTCTTGTCCGTGCACAGGGTGTCCATGGCGCCGAGGTCGTGGATCGCCGGCAGCCGCTTAGCGATCACGCCGAGGTTGGCGAGACGCAGCGCGCCGCGCGCCAGCGTGACCGTCACCACCATGGGCAGGAGCTCGGGCGTGAGACCGACGGCGAGCGCGATCGAGAACATGATCGACTCGAGCAAGGGCCGATGGAACAGAACGTTGGTGACGAGGACGAACAGCACGAGAAAGAAGGTCAGGCGCAGGATCAGAAAGCCGAACTTGCGCACGCCGATCTCGAAGGCGTCGGGCGGGCGCCGGTGGACGAGCTCCGAGGCGAGCGCACCGATGCGCGTCGCCCACCCGGTCCGGCACACGAGCGCGCTCGCCGTCCCGCTGACGACGGAGGTGCCCATGAAGACGCAGTTGGTCTCCTCGTCGGGCTCGGCGATCTCCCCGGCGAGGTCGCCGGCGTGCTTCTCGGCCGGGTAGGGCTCGCCCGTGAGCAGCGCCTGATTGACGAAGAGATCACGCGATTTGATGAGCCGGCAGTCGGCGGGAACGATGTCGCCGGCCGCGAGCTTGACGACGTCGCCCGGCACCAGCTCCTCGAAGTGCAGCTCGCGCGCGCGCCCGTCGCGGAGCACGAGCGCCATGGGTGCAACCGAGCGGCGTAGCGCATCGATGGCGTTCTGCGCGTGGACCTCCTGGACGAAATCGAGGCTCACGCTCAGCGTCACGATGACGACGACGATGAGGAAGCTCGCCGTGTCGCCCGCGACGGCCGAAAGCGCGCTCGCAAACAAGAGGATGAGGACGAGCGGATTGAGGAAGCGCAAAAGAAACTGCACCGCGAGCGGCTGGCCCTTGCGCGCCAGCGCGTCGTTGGGCCCATAGCGCTTCAGCCGCGCCTGCGCCTGCGCCTCGGTGAGGCCCTCGCGCGAGGTCTCCAGATCGCGGAGCCAGCGGTCGAGGGGAACGCCCGCAAGAGAGGTGGGACGGCCCATGGTCATCCCGCGCCCAAGTCTTGGCGACCGGGTGCTTGGCCGAAATCGAACTCGGCCAGCACGGGCGCGTGATAGGAGGCGGCGGAGTGCAAGGCCTTGCCGTAGCCCAGCGCCTCATCGCCCAGCCATTCGTTGTGCACCTCGACGTGACGGAAATGCCCGTAGAGCGCGCGGCTGGCGAGAATGTGATCGAGCATTTGCGGGCGCCCGTGATGCAGGACGCTCCAGCGCCGGTCCAAGGGGAGGGCACGGTCGAGGACGACGAGCGCATTGGCGGCAAGGTCGCTCGCGCCCAAGTCCTCTTCGGGGGCGACAGCGATGAGCAGCGCCGTGCTTTGGTCGGGCGCGTTGAAATCGCCGGCAACGGCGACGAGCCTGCCCGCATCACCGCGCAACAGCTCCTCCAGGAGAAGGCGCAGCTCGAGCGCCTGGGCGTCGCGCTTCAAGGCCGACAGGAGAAAGCCCTCGGCCCAGCCGCCGACCGAGCGCCACGCGAAGGGGCCGCTCTTTTGGCCGGGAACCGGACTCGCAAGCGGGGCGCGCAGGTGGGCGTTGACCACGTAGAGGCTTACACCACCCGGCAGGCCGATCTCGGTCAGCAGCAACGGACGGTCGAAGCGTACGTCCTGCGGCTCTCCCCCCCGCACGATGCCGAGGCCGGCGATCACCGGCACGAAATCGTGCAGGACCTCGCGCCGGCTGACGATGGGGAAGCGGGAGAGGGTCACGACGTTGTGGACGTCGGCGACGCCGGCGCCGCCCGGGGAGGCGATCGCGCGCGCGTAGCCTTGATAGCGCGTGCCCTCGAGCAAGCGATCGAGCGCGAGGAGCTGCCGCTCCTTCTGCCCCGGAACCTTCTGCCCGTTGACCTCCTGCAAGCACAGCACGTCGGCGGCGAGCCGCTCGAGCACGGGCCTTAAGACCGCAATCCGCGTCTCGAGGTCGATGTGCGCCTTGGGGCCCACATCGAGACTCTCAATGTTGAAGGTCGCGAGACGCATGGGTGCCCCTAGCACGCTGCGCGAGGAATTTTACTTGACCAGCATCAATGCCATACGCACGTGAACACCGATTGTGTCGGGTGCTGCAATTAGCCGGAAGAGGCAAGAGAGGCGAGCAAATGTTTACACATATTCTAATCGCTACCGATGGATCGGAGCTCGCCGACAAGGCCGTCGAGCAGGGGCTGGCGCTGGCCGCCAAGCTCGGTGCCAAGGTCACGGCCGTCACGGTCACGCTGCCGTGGGTCTCGACCGCCTCGGGCGAATGGCCGATGGTCTTCCCCATCGAGGACTACGAGCGGGCCGCCGCGGCGACCGCGCGAAGAATTCTGGGGACGGTCGCGGACAAAGCGAAGGTCGCCGGCGTGCCTTGCGACACCGTGCACGTTAAGGATCAATACGCGGCGGAGGGGATTGTCGACGAGGCGAAAAGCCGGAAGTACGACCTCATCGTGATGGCCTCGCACGGACGGCGCGGCGTCGCCCGGCTCGTCCTCGGCAGCGAGGCTACGCGCGTGTCGACGCACAGCCCCGTTCCGGTGATGATCTGCCGCTAGCCGCCAGCCGTCGCCGCGCTACGCGGTCCTTCCCCCGCTCTTGCAGGACTCCGGGTGGTTTGCCAGAAACTGACGCAACGCGCCGAAGAGCTCGTGCGCGTGCTCGCGGTCGCCCCGGTGCAGGGCCGCGCGGATGTCCTCGACGATCATCTCGTGGATCTTCTCGGGCCCGCGCCGCTGCTTCAACAGGTACTCGGCGAGCGCGGCGGCCGCGATCTCCGGGATGTGCTCGTGCTCGGCCAGCGCCAGCACCTCCGCCTCGGTCAACCCGCTGAATGCGATGCAATCTTCGAGCGTGATCATGACACACCCCGGCTTTTGGCCAGCAGATTACTAACCCTGGCCAACGATGACCTTGACGTAACTCAATCCCCTACGTGCCCAGCACATACGAGCCCGGGGCATCCGCCAGCGGCGCCAGCTCGCCCTTCCTGCCCCCGACCGGGACCGCGGAGACGAAGGGGCCCGAGTGCTCGCGCAGCCACGACGTCCACGCCGGCCACCACGAGCCCGGCTCGACGGCTGTCCTTCGCCTCCAGGTGTCGGGATCGACATAGACATCGCGCGCCAGCTTCGTGCTCACGCGGTGGTGGCGCCCGTTCTTCGCCGGCGGCGAGACGATCCCGACGTTGTGGCCGCCGTTGGTCAAAAGGAACGTGACGTCGGTGTCCAGCAGCAGACAGAGCTTGTAGACGGAGCGCCACGGCGCCACGTGATCGGACTCGGTCGAGACCGCGAACACGGGCGCGCGGATGTCCGTCAGCGCCACGGGCCGATCGTCCACCTTGTAGCGCCCTTCGGCGAGATCGTTGTTGAGGAAGAGCTGGCGCAGATAGTCCGAGTGCATGCGGTAGGGCATGCGCGTCGAATCGGCGTTCCACGCCGACAAGTCGAGCATCGGCTGACGCTCGCCCATCAGGTAGTCGTGCACCGCGCGCGACCAGATCAGGTCGTTGGAGCGCAGCAGCTGAAACACGCCGGCCATCTGCTGGGCATCGAGATAGCCCTGCTCCCACATCATGTCCTCGAGGAAGGACACCTGGCTTTCGTCGATGAAGAGGCCGAGCTCGCCCGGCTCCTCGAAATCGACCTGCGCGGCGAGGAAGGTCAAGGTCTTGAAGGTGTCGTCCTCCTCGCGGGCGAGCGCAGCGGCGGCCGTGGCAAGCAAAGTGCCGCCGAGGCAATAGCCAACCCCGTGCACCTTGGCTTCCGGGACGACGGTGCGGACGGCCTTGAGCGCAGCGCCGACGCCGAGGGTGCGATAGTCCTCAAAGCCCAGGCCGCGATCCTCCGAGGTCGGGTTCTTCCAAGAGATGATGAAGACCGTGAACCCCTGCTTGGTCAGATACTCCACCAGCGAGCTTCCCGGGCTCAAGTCGAGAATGTAGTACTTCATGATCCAGGCCGGCACGATCAGCACCGGCTCGGCCCGCACCCGGTCGGTCGCCGGCTCGTACTGGATGAGCTCGATGAGCTGGTTGCGGAAGATCACCTTGCCGGGAGTCGTTGCCAGCGTCTCGCCGACCTTGAACTCGTCCATGCCGACGGGCTTGCGGCCGTTGGCGGCGCGCTCGCTGTCCTCGATGAAGTTCCAGAACCCGCGCACGAGATTGCCGCCCAGCTCGGTCTGCGTCTTCTGCAGCACCTCGGGATTGGTGGGTATGAAGTTCGACGGGGAGAAGATGTCGAGCAACTGGCGCGTCACAAACTCGACCTGCCGCTCGTGCTTTTCGGTGACGCCGCGCACGCCGGTCGTGGCGTTGTGCCACCACTGCTGCTGGAGCAGGAAGGCCTGTTGCATCGCGTTGTAAGGCCAGGAATTCCACGCCTCGCCCGCGAACCGCTTGTCATGCGGCAAAGGCTCGATGCAGCACTCGCCCTTACCGCCGCTGATGGCACACGAGGCGATGTAGCGTCCAAAACGCATCCACTTGCGAAATGCCTTATGCCAGAGCTGGCTCTGCTTGCCGGGCGCGGCGGCGAGATGAACGAGCCAATCGAAGTAGGCTTCCGCCACCGCCGCGGGCGACAAACCCAACGTCAGCCGGGAGACGGCGTAGTTGATGGTGCGGTCGACGACATCGGCGAAGACGAGCGAAGGATCGTTGTCGTCGGCGTCGGGGCTGGGCACGCGCGCCGTAGCGTCGCCGAAGCCGGTCCGCAGGGCACGGGCGGTCGGACAAGGCGCACGTCCGCGCGCGGCCGGTGCCTCGGCGCATGGCTTGACCGGCGTCTCTTCTAAGGGCTTCGAGAGCAGTTGCTGCGCCATGGTGGGCTCCTCTTTCACCGATGCGCTATCGCGCGGGGGGCACGGCTAGGACGTCGCAGGGTGCTTCCAACAGCACCCATTCGGCAACGCTGCCAAGCACGGCATGGCCTATGCCGCTGCGAGCGTGCGTGCCGAGGACGAGAAGGTCCGGCTTGTTCTCGTCCACCGCACGCAGGATGACGTCCTCGGGCCAACCGTGCTCGACTACGGGAACGATGCCGGCCGTCGTCGCGGCGTAGTCGGGCCCGAGCGCTTGGGCGAACTCGCCCAGAAAGCCCTTCAAGGCGAGTTTGTGCGTTTCGGCCTCCGACTGGTGCGCCGCGCCGCCAGCAAAGAGCGAGCGCCGCGGGGTGCCATAGGCCGTGATCGCCGTTATGCGGGCCTGCGGAAACCAGCGTACGGCCTGTTCGAGGGCGCGCCGCGAGGCGGGCGAGAAATCGACGGCGACCAGGATGGAGTTGTAGGGCTGCTCCACCTTTTGTTGCACGGTGAGCACCGGAACGCCGCCCAAGCGCAACACACGATCTACCGTCGTGCCGAGCATGTCCTGCAGCACGCTGCTCGGACGGTGCCGGCCAAGCACGATCAGATCGGCGCGGTCCTTCCTGGCGTGCTCGATCAGCTGCTCGTAGTCACGGCCGTAGGCAATCGTTTGCGCGACCTCTCCAACGCCTTCCGCTCGCGCCTTCAAGGCGTGCTCCTCGAGCACGTCGCGGGCATGGCTGTCGTGCTCGGCAACGAGCTTTTGCGGGAAGGCGTCGCTCGTCACGTGGACGAGCGTGAGTGAACCGCCGCCTGCTTTTGCGAGCTGCACCGCACGCAAGAAAGCGTCACGGCTGCGCTCGGAAAGGTCGATGCCGGCCAAGATGCGCAACTGCGCCGCTCGTGCGGGCTCGCTCATTGTGCGCCTCCAGCCGGCATCGGGACCTCAAGGCTCAAACCGCAAGCACGGCTGAAAGGTGGCCCGGCAGCTCCGCGACCGGGGTCTTGGTCAAGTCCTTGTCGAGCTCGGCTCGCACCAGGCTGCGCACCGGATCGGGGAGAGCCTCCCGCAAATCGCCGAGCACGGCGGGCGGCGCAACGAGAACCAGGCGGTCGTAGGCATGCTCCATCCGCCGCCGGTCCAGCATCTGTGCAAGCTTGACTGCAAAGTGCCGCTTCAGCTCCCGGTGAGGGTCGTGGTGCGCGGAGATGGCGTGCCGCGCCGTGCCTGCCGATTCAAAGGTGCGGCCGAGCCTGTCGTCGACGATCTCGTGGGTCGACCGATGGTCTGCATCGAGCGGCTCATCGAGCGGCTCGAGACCCTTCCCTGGCCCGCGGTTCGCAAAGAGGCGCCCGCGCGCGCCGTCGGCAATCAGGATCCAAGTCGTCGTCGGCTTCATGATTGAGTGTTCTCCGTGAGAGCTGCCGTCAGGTAAACCCGGCTTATTGCGAACGGCCCGTTATTTCTGCTGCAGGCTTTTTATGTAGCCGATCAGGTCCGCGATCCGTTCCTTGGCGACGTTGGGCTGGCCCTTTTCTGCAAAATAGGTGCCCCAGGCGAGCATCGCCGAGGAGCCGTGGCCGAGTACACTGCCGCCATTGCGGATCACGTCGGCCATCCTGTTCGCCGGGAACTCACCGTTGTTGCGTGCCGCCAGCCGCGTGAGGTCGGTCGGGGTCAGCTTCATGGCGTCAGCGAGCGGGCCAAAGCCTCGCCCGTCGAGACCATGGCAGAGGGCGCAATGGCGCTCAAAGGCCTCTTGCCCGCTCGATTGCGCCACTGCGGCGGGGGTCGCCGCCAAGCAGAGAACCCCGACCCAAGCAACGCGAGCGAACGGCCATCTCATCGAATGCTCCATTTTGTCCCAAGCGATGTCCCAAGCAGCTTAATCACTCGCTTAATCATTAGGCGGGAAACGGATATAGGGGCTTGGCCCCACCGGTGTGCCGCACTTGTGCAAATTTGTGCGGGACTGTAATCCGATGGCGTGCGATCAAGGGTTTTCATTGGCTATCACAAGGCCTTGGCGCCCAAAAATCTGGCGTCCACGATCTGACACGCGATGGCTCAACCAGCACCTGCTCATATCCTCATCGTTGACGACGAAGTGGAGGTGCGCCGCCTGCTCGAGGCCGGGCTCAAGGCGGAGGGCTATGCCGTCAGCGAGGCCGCCGACGGGGCCGGTCTCATGGCGATGCTGGAGAAGAAGCCCGTCGACCTCATCACGCTCGACGTGCGGCTCGGCGGCGAGGACGGCTTCAATCTGGCGCGCGAGGTGCGCGCCAAGAACAACGTGCCGATCATCATGATCAGCGGCAAGGGCGATATGATCGACCGCGTGGTCGGGCTGGAGCTCGGTGCGGACGACTACATCGCCAAGCCCTTCCACATGCGGGAGGTGCTGGCGCGCGTCCGTGCCGTCCTGCGCCGCTACGAAACGCAAGGGGCGGAGCCAGCCCGCGCTTCGCCGGCCGAGAAGAGCCGGCGCTTCGAGTTCGACGGCTGGGTGCTCGATGCGGGACGGCGCGCGCTCGTTAACCCGGAGGGGAAGGACTGCGAGCTCACGACCGCGGAGTTCAACCTGCTCCTGCTGCTGGTCGAGAGGCCGGGACGCGTGCTGTCGCGCGACGAGCTCATGGACCTCTTGAAGGGCCACGACTGGACGCCGCTCGACCGCTCGATCGACGGTCTAGTCGCCAGGTTGCGCAAGAAGATCGAGCGGGGCGAGGTTCCTCAGCTCGTCAAGACCGTGCGCGGCGTCGGCTACGTCTTTGCCGCCCAGGTCCGCCGCGCCTAGGTTCCGCCGCGCCTAGGCCTTGGCGCCGAGCGCGTCCTGCAGCGCGACTGCAAGCTGCAGACGGTTGTAGGGCTTGTGCAGAATGGGAAAGCCCTCGCGCGTGTGCTCCTCCGCCGAAACTCCGGAGGCGTGACCCGTGGTGAGCAGCACCTTCGTGCTCGGTCGATTCGTGCGCACCCAGCGCGCCAGCTCGAAGCCCGACATCCCGGGCCCCAGGCCGATGTCGCTGAAGAGCAGCTCGACCGGCTGCTTCTCGAGGATTGCAATTGCCGCCGCCGCGTTGTGCGCCTCGAGCACCACATAGCCCAGTCCCTCGACGCGCTGCAGGCTCAACTCGCGCACCCTGGGATCGTCCTCGACCACGAGCACGGTCTCGGCATTCGCGGACAGCGGCACCGCCGCCTCAGGCTCCATGCCGACCTCGGCCCGCGCCGCGCGCTCGCGCGGCAAGAAGAGATTGACCGTGGTGCCCTGGCCCTGCTCGCTCTCGATGGTGACGTGGCCGCCGGACTGGCTGGCGAAGCCGTAGATGGTGCTCAAGCCGAGGCCGGTGCCGCGGCCCTCCTTGGTGGTGAAAAACGGCTCGAATGCCCGCTGCAGGATCTCCGGGCTCATGCCGACGCCCGTATCGGAGACGGAGATGCGCACAAAATCGCCGGCGGTCGCCGGGCCCCTGGGGTCGCCTGCGGGCCCCGGCGCGGTGAGGGTCGCGTTGCCCGTCTCGATCACCAGCTTGCCCCCTTTGGGCATGGCGTCGCGGGCGTTGATCGCGAGGTTCAACACCGCGTTCTCGAGCTCGCTGGCATCGGCCCTCGTCGGCCAGACGTTTCCGGCAAGCACCGTCGTCAGCGTGATCTGCTCGCCCAGCGAGCGCTTCAGGAGCTCGGCGATACCGAGCACCAGATCGTTGACGTTGAGCACGGAGGGCGCCAGGGGGCGCCGCCGTGCAAACGAGAGCAGCCGCCCCGTCAGCCGGGCCCCCATCTGCGCGGCGTCGGCGGCGCGCTGCAACTGGCCGCGCTCCTCCTTGCCGGAAAGGACCGGTTCCAGGCGCTCCAGATTGCCGAGCACGATGGTCAGCAGGTTGTTGAAGTCGTGGGCGATCCCGCCCGTGAGCTGCCCGAAGGCCTCCATCCGCTGGGCTTGGATGAGCGCCGCCTGCGCCTCCTCGCGCCGCCGGCTCTCCTCGACCAGCGCCTTGGTGCGCTCGGCAACGCGCGCCTCGAGCTCTTGGTTGCTTTGCGCCAGCAGCGCCTCGGTACGCTTTCTCTCCGTCACGTCGCGCAGAACGACAAGGAAGATGCGCTCCTCCTCGAACCGCAGCTGAGCGATGGAGGCCTCGGCCGGGAACTCCCTGCCGTCTTTTCGCAGTGCAAAAATCTCGCGCCGCTCCCCCATGCGCCGCGAGGCCACGCCGGACGTGGCGAACTGCTGAACGTGCCTGCCGTGACCGCCGCGGAAACGCTCGGGGATGAGCAGGTCGAGGCTATGGCCGAGGAGCTCGTTTTTTGCGAAGCCGAACATGGCCGCGGCGCCGTCGTTGAATTGGGTGATACGCATATCGGCGTCGAGCGCGATTATGGCGTCGGCGGCGATCTCCAGGATGGCCGCGATCTTTGCATCGGTGCGCCGCAGCTCCTGCTCGGCCGAAACCAACTTTTCGACGCTTCTGTCCGGCATGGGTTTCATGACAATTTGACGCTATCCGCCCCGCGCGCAACCCCCCGCGCGGACATATTGATACACGATACGACCGATCCCACACATGGCGTTAACAGCGGGGTGCTTCCTTCACCCCGCCTTTAGCAGTTTAGCCTGCTTTTAGCAGCTTAGCTTGTGAGGAAGCCATGACCAAGATCGAGCTTGCCAAGCCCACCCAACAGCAACCCGTGCCGCGCCAGTTCGGTATGTTCGAGGAGATCCGTGACGAGATGAACCGCGTGCTGGAGCGCTTTGAAAGCGGCTGGCCGCGGTGGACGAGCCTTGCCCCGCTGCGCTGGCCGACGAGCTTGGTCGTTCCCGACCTCGACGTGCACGAGAACGACAAGTCCTTCACCATCGAGGTCGAGCTGCCGGGTGTCGAGGAGAAGGACGTGACCGTCTCCGTCAACAACGGCTACCTGACCGTCAAGGGCGAGAAGAAGACCGAGCGCGAGGTCAACAAGGACAACTACCACCTCGCCGAGCGCAGCTTCGGCAGCTTCGAGCGCTCGCTGCGACTGCCCGACTCGCTCGACGACAGCAAGATCGAGGCGAACTTCGCCAAGGGCGTCCTGAAGATCACGGCGCCCAAGCGCGCCGACGCCAAGGCCGAGCGCAAGATCGCCATCAAGAGCTGACGCGCACGGCTCGGGCAGCGCTGGCCACGCTCCGCGCTGCCCGCCTTTTTCACTCACACGACGGCAGGACCGCCATGACCCTGAAGCGCATACGGCTCGAGCTCGCCCGCGATCACGACTTTCCCGACGGCAGCACTGAGCGCGGCTACGATTTCATTGCCCCGGTCGACGAGGAAGATCATCTCGTCGCGCAAGAGTGGCGGCAAAACCGCGACCGCTGCCGCGTGCGCCGCTTCTGGGCCGGCGAGGAGGAGATGGGCCGGCTCGTGCACAGGCCGGGTGGAACCTGGGCCTTCGACTACGATCCGCGCAGAACGGAGGACGACGAGCCGGGCTATCGTTTCGACAAGCACCGGTTCGCACCGGGCGAGTACGTGTCGCTCAAGGAGCATGACGGAGAGATGCGCACCTTCCGCATCGTCTCCGTCGTGGAGATGGATTGAAGCGGCAAAAGCAAGCTGCCGAGATGGGAAAGCGCCGGGCCGCGCGAAGCGAGCTGCCAGCACGTATGACGGCCATGGCGTTCGATCGCGCGGGCGCCCCGCTGCAGCGTGTCGAGCGCGCGCTGCCCACCCTGCGCCCCGGGCATATCCTCGTGCGCGTCTCGGCCTGCGGCATCTGCCGCACCGATCTGCACGTGATCGACGGGGAGCTGCCCCACCCCAAGCCGCACGTCATCCCCGGGCATGAGATCATCGGGCGCATTGTCGCCGTCAGCGCAGGCGTCAGCGGCTTCAAGACGGGGGACCGGGTTGGCGTGCCCTGGCTCGGCGCCACCTGCGGCCGTTGCGAGTTCTGCCGCAGCGGCCAGGAGAACCTGTGCAATCGGCCGCACTTCACCGGCTACACGCTCGACGGCGGCTACGCGGAGTACGCCAGCGCGGACGCTGATTACGCGTTTGCCATCCCCCCGCAATATTCCGACGCGGAAGCCGCGCCGCTGATGTGCGCCGGGCTGATCGGCTACCGCGCCTGGAAGCAAGTCAACGAGGCGCGCAGGCTCGGCATCTACGGCTTCGGTGCCGCCGCGCACATCGTCGCCCAGCTCGCGGTGTATCACGACCAGGAGGTCTACGCGTTCACGCGCGCTGGCGATGCGCCGGCGCAGCGGCTCGCGCGCCAGCTCGGCGCCCGCTGGGCCGGCGCATCCGAGGAGAAGCCGCCCAAGCCGCTCGACGGCGCCATCATCTTCGCACCCGTCGGCCCGCTCGTTCCGCTCGCGCTCGCCGCGCTCGCCAAGGGCGGGACGCTGGTGCTCGGCGGCATTCACATGACGGAGATCCCGGCCATGCCCTACGAGCTCCTGTGGGGCGAGCGCGTCGTCCGCTCCGTCGCCAATCTCACGCGCCAGGATGCCAAGGAGTTTCTGAAGATCGCGCCCCGCGTTCCCATCCGCCCGCAGGTGACCACGTTCGACCTCGCCGACGCCAACGCGGCCCTCGACCGCTTGCGCGCGGGCGAGCTCACCGGCGCCGCGGTGCTGGTCCCTCAAGCCTGATGCCGGTGCCGGCGAGCGCACTCTCGGCATTGTCGAGAGTGCGCGATAGCGTGCCAGAGGCATCGACGCGGGCCCACGCGATCGCGCCAAGATCGTAGCCGAGTTGCTCCT
>DATIZL010000063.1:0-12875 GCA_035517115.1 Hyphomicrobium sp. | reverse complement strand
CATTCTTTTTCTTGCCGCCGACTACCGTCTCGTCGCTTTCCACGACCTTGCCTTCGCCGCCGAGAGGGGGCGTTCCGGCCGCGGGCTTCATCGCTTCGCGAATGCGATGCGTCATAAACCAGGCGGTCTTGTAGCTGACGCCCATCATGCGAGCGAATTGCTTAGACGACATGCCCTTCTTGCTGGCGGCCATCAGGTGCGCAGCGAGAACCCACTTGTGCAGCCCGATCTTGGATCGCTCAAAGACGGTGCCTACCGTCACTGAAAATTGCTCGCGGCACTCGTTGCACTGATAGAGGCCCTTACGATGGGCTTTGCCATGCAGCTCGGTCGCTTGCTTGGACTGGCAATGAGGACAGACGGGGCCATCGGGCCAAAGCTGCTCCTCCAGGTGAGCGCGGGCCGCGTCCTCGTCATTGTAGATCGCGTTCGTGATGTCGAGTTTCATGGCAGCACCCTTGACTAGCTGCCTGCAATATGAGCCTCGACGCCTGCTTTGGCAAGTATACACTTCCCCTGCTTTGGGTATCCGTCGCAGAAATCCGCAGCCGCAAGCGCAGCTTAGAGCGTCAAGCAAGGCCGCGGTTTTTGCTCAGTGGGACGTTTTCTGGCCGAACGACAGCATGGAGCATCGCCGGGGCGCTTAACGAGGGCGGCAGGTTGCCCAGGTGGGGATCGTCTGGATCAGCCTCAGCGGTCGAGCGAGGCGGCCGTCTGCCCGAATAGGATCGCCTTAGACTCCTCCGACACCACCGGGCGCTCGTTGATCTCGCGGGCGCGCTTATAGGCGCGCCCCACTGCGGGACGCGCGCGGATCGCCTCGAACCAGCGCTTGAGATGAGGAAAGTCGTCGAGCTTCTGCTGCTGCGCCTTGTGCGGCACGATCCACGGGTAGCTCGCCATGTCGGCGATCGAGTAGTCGCCGGCAATGAAGTCCCGGTCGGCGAGGCGCTTGTTGAGCACCCCGTAAAGCCGGTTGGTCTCCTTCACGTAGCGCTCGGTCGCGTAGGGGATGCGCTCGGACGCGTATTGAACGAAGTGATGGTTCTG
Organism: Hyphomicrobium sp.; assembly: GCA_035517115.1. Classification (GTDB taxonomy): domain Bacteria; phylum Pseudomonadota; class Alphaproteobacteria; order Rhizobiales; family Hyphomicrobiaceae; genus Hyphomicrobium_A. The sequence goes on along the minus strand of DATIZL010000063.1, from coordinate 11,825 downwards.
CCCCGCCATCGGCCCGAGCCCGGCCACCTGCCAGATGAGCCATTGCAGCACGTCGTATCTGCGGCGTGTGTCGGCCGGCAGGAACTGGCCCGTCTTCTCGGCGAGGTACATGAGGATGGCGCCCGACTCGAAGACGCTGATCGGCGCGCCGCCGTCCGCCGGCGCGGTGTCGACGATGGCGGGGATGCGGTTATTGGGAGAGATGGCGAGAAACTCGGGCTTGAACTGGTCGCCGGCGCCGATGTCCACCGGGATGATGCGGTAGGGGACGCACGCCTCCTCCAGAAAGATCGTGATCTTGTGGCCGTTGGGCGTGGTCCAGTAGTGGAGGTCGATCATGAGCGTCCTCTGTCCCGCGAGACTTCCGAGCCAGCCGGGCGGCCGGCGGCTTTACAAGCGCCGTCTTTGGGGCTGCCGCAGCGCACAAATTGGACTGCCCTGACGCCGGAGCCAACCCCATGGCGGCCTCGCGGCACCACCATTGAGCCTAATCGGGCGCCATTCTGGACATCGTGGGAGCACCAACCTAGAGTCGCGGCGTGGGACCGGAGGGGGGCCTCCGTCCGCTGAGAAACGTTGCGTTTTCAGTCGCATGGGGGAGTTCGGCATGGCTGCCGACATGGGGGAAACGATCGACATCGGCGCGCTTCCGGGCATGGTCCGCTGGTACAGCCCGAGCCACCTTGTCAGCACCGGCTGGCGCTCGATCGTGTCGGAGCTCTTTGGTCAATACGCCGACCAGCGCATCATGCAGGCGACCATCGACGGCTTCTCGCCGGAGGTGATGAAAGAGGTCATCGGCCGCTACAACTACGCGGACCTACGCCAGCTCAGCGACGGCAACACGGTCTGGGTCGACTACATCGCCGACCTCGGCGACGGGTTCGATTCCACCTATGCGATGGCCTCCATCGTCAGTGCGCCGAGCCTCGACATCGACGGCGTAGGCAAGCTGCCGGCCGGCAAATTGCTCATCATGGGCGGCGACCAAGTCTATCCCTATCCTTCCCGCAAGGCCTACCGCGAGCGCTTCGCGACGCCCTACATGGCCGCGCTGCCGGCCGCCGCCGATGGAAACTGGCGTCGCCTCCTGTTCGTCGTGCCCGGCAACCACGATTGGTACGACGGCCTCAGCTCCTTCGACTTCATGTTCTGCAAGGCGCGCTTCGGGCGCTCTGCGGAGAACCGCATCGGCGGCTGGCTGTGCCCTCAGCACCGCAGCTACTTCGCGATCCGGCTCCCGCACAACTGGTGGATCTGGGGCGCCGACATCCAGCTCGCGCAATACCTCGATGCGGGGCAAGTGCTCTACTTCGAAGGCGTGGCGGAGGCGATGAAGCAGCATCCCACCGAGGCGCCGAAGCTCATCCTGTGCACGCCCGAGCCGACCTGGAACTACGACAAGGATGAGAAGCTGCAAGGCGAGGACAATCTGAGCACCATCACCAAGATCGCCAACGACGCCGGCGCCCGCATTTGCGCCGTCATTGCCGGCGACCTCCACCACTACGCCCGCTGCGTAACCGAGGGCACCGCGACGAACTTCATAACCGCCGGCGGCGGGGGAGCCTATTTCTCGCCGACGCACTACCTCCAGAACAAGCGCCGCACGCGCTGGCTCGGCAAGGAGGTGGAGATCAACCTCCGCTGCCAGCAGAAGAACGGCAAGCCCACGGGCAAGCCGTCGTGCTGGCCGTCCCGCGGCAAGAGCCGGCGCATGAGCCTCTCCACGCTGCTGTTTCCGTTCCGCAACTACGGCTTCGCCGTTGCGCTGGGTGCCATCTACTGGCTCTTCATTTGGGTCTTTGCGACCACGTCGCTTCAAGGCACCCGCTGGCGCTCGCCGTTGGTCAGCAACATCCTGCTTCACGACCCTGACTTCAAATGGTTCCCGCACCTGTTCCTCATCCCGCCACTGGCGGCGGCGAACAATGTGCTCCTCGGCATAATGTGTTTGGTCCTCTGGCTCGTGCTCTTCGTCTACGCCGACGGCGCCTACGGCACCAAGGTCAGAGCAGGGCTCGCTACGCTGCACTGGGCCGGCCACATCACCATGATGCTCGCGCTCTATTTCCTGGTGTCATGGGCCACGATGACGTTCATAGATTGGGTCTGGCCCTTTGCGGCACCGACGCTGCAGAATTTCGAGGTCAGGGCGTCCGATGACGTCAAAGAGCTCGTACGCACGATCATCGTCTTCCCGCTAGCGATGACATTCCTCGGCGGCATCGGCGCCGGTTTCGTGTGGGGCGCCTATCTGACCATCTGCTGCCTCATCGGGCTGCACTGCGATCAGGCGTTCGCTTCCATGGGCATTCCCGATTGGAAGAACTTCCTGCGCATGAAGATCGAGCCCTCCAAGCTCACGATCTATCCGATCGGCTTGCGCAAGACGCCGCGGCGGTGGTCGTGGAGGCTCGCCAAGAGCAACGCGCTCGGCGCCTCCCCCGACGGCCCTCTGATCGTGTCGTCGCGGCCGCTGCGGCCGCAGCTCATCGATGGTCCGATCGAAATCCGCGTGGGCGACGTGAAGTTGCGGGGGCCCAAAGGCGGGTCGAGCTACGTTTAAACGCCGCGGGCGGCGCAAGCGAGCTGCCGGCCGATTGCAAGAGGGACGAAGGGGACATGCAGCCGCGGCTCTCGAGGCCCGCCACCGAGCTGAAGCCCAGCTACGACGTCATCGTCGTCGGCTCGGGCTACGGGGCGGGCGTCGCGGCCTCCCGGCTCGCCCGCTGCGGACGCACCGTTGCCGTGCTCGAGCGCGGGCGCGAATTCCTCCCCGGGGACTTTCCCGTCGACGTGCCGGGCGCGACCAAGGAGCTGCAGGTCACCTCGCGCCGCATGCACACCGGCTCGGCGACGGCACTCTTCGACGTGCACCTCAACGACGATATCCACGTGCTCAAGGCCTGCGGGCTCGGCGGCACCTCGCTCATCAACGCCAACGTTTGCCTGTCGCCCGACCCGCGCATCTTTCAGGACGAGGCTTGGCCGCTCGAGGTGCGCCGCGATCGCTTGCTCGCCGAGGGCTACGTGCGCGCGCGCCACATGCTGCGCCCCGAGCCTTCCGCGCGGATGTCGGGCTACGAGAAGGTGAAGGCTCTGCGGCTCGCGGCCTCGGCGTTCGGGCGCCCGGTGCAGCCGATCCCGTTGCACGTCGTCTACAAGACCGGGCTCAACGCCGCCGGCGTGCATCAAGATGCGTGCACGGAGTGCGGCGACTGTTGCGGGGGCTGCAACATCGGCGCCAAGACCACGGTGGCCTCGACCTACCTCGCCGATGCGGCTGCCTTCGGCGCGGAGATCTTCACCGAGATGCGCGTGCTCTCGCTGTCCAAGACGGCCGAGGGCGCCTGGCAGGTGTGGGTCCGCCCCGGCTACTGGGGGGAGGGCGGAGCGCAAAAAATCTCGCTCGAGGCCGCAATCGTCGTGCTGGGCGCCGGCACGCTGGGCTCGACCGAGATCCTGCTGCGCTCGCAGGCCCAGGGCCTCGCACTGTCCGACTGGCTCGGCAGCCGTTTCACCAGCAACGGCGACGTCGTCGCTATGGCTTACAACAACGACGTGCCGGTCAACGGCGTCGGTGTCGGCAACCCTGCGAAGGCGAACGTACCCCCCGTCGGTCAGGCGGTGAACGGCCTCATGGACCTGCGCGACGACCCGCAGGTGCGCGACGGGCTCGCACTTTGCGAATGCGCGTTGCCGAGCGCCTTTGCTGCGGTGCTGCCGGCGCTGCTTGCCCCCGACGGCGCGCTGTTCGGGGAGCACGGAGCGCGCTCGCGCGCGGATGCGCTCGCCGCGGCAGCGCGTGCCGGGCAAAGCCTCATCAAGGGCGCCTACGAGGGCGCGGTGCACAATACGCAGACGTTCCTCGCTGTTGGCCACGACGCCGGCAACGGGCTCATGCGGCTCGAGAACGATCGTTTGGTCATCCAGTGGACGAACGGCCCCGGCCAGCGCGTGTTCCAGCGCATCGAGGCGGCGTTGAAGATGGCCGCGGAGGCGACCGGTGGCAGCTACCTGCGCAATCCGGCGTCGGAGCGCATCCTCGGCGGCAACCTCATGACGGTGCACCCGCTCGGCGGCTGCACCATGGGCGCCAACCGCACCTGCGGGGTCGTCAACCATAAGGGGCAGGTTTTCGACGCCAGCAAGTCGGCCGGGGCGAACGCCGTCCACGCGGGACTTTACGTCTGTGACGGCGCCGTCGTGCCCTGCCCGTTAGGCATCCACCCACTGTTGACCATCACGGCGCTGGCGGAGCGTGCGATGATCCACCTCGCGCGCGACTACGGCTGGGAGATCGACGGGCGCCCTGTTCAGCCCGGCGCGCTGGAGGCACGCTATCGGCCGGTCGCGGCAAAGAGGCGCTCGCTCGCCTTTCTGGCACCCTGGCGCCGGGGCGAGGCAGCGCGGACCGGGGGGAATTGAGCATGCGGCGATTGTCGAAGCCCATCGCCGATCTAAAGCTGCGCTACGACGTCATCGTCGTCGGCTCCGGTTATGGGGGCGGCGTTGCCGCGTCGCGGCTTGCGCGCGCGGGCAAGCGCGTCGCCGTGCTCGAGCGCGGGCGCGAGATCGCCATCGGCGATTTCCCCGACCGCTTGGCCGAGGCACAGGAGCAGTTCCAAGTTTCCAAGGATGGCCTGCACGTCTCGGGCTCGCGCCTCGGCCTCTACGACCTGCATCTGGGCAAGGATATCCACGTCTTCGTCGGCTGCGGGCTGGGCGGCGGCTCGCTCATCAACGCGAACGTCTCGCTGCCGCCGGATCCCCGCGTGTGGGACGACCCCGTCTGGCCCAAGGAGATCGCCGCCGATCAGACGCGCCAGGAGGGATTTACTCGGGCCCAGGACGTGCTGCGGCCAGTGCCCTATCCCGAGAAAAAGCCGCTGCACAAGCTGAAGGCGCTCGAGGTCAGCGGCAACGCCATGCACACGGACGTGGCGCGGCCCCCGATCAACGTGACGTTCGAGCGCCAGGTCAACTACGCGGGCGTCGAGCAGCCGGCCTGCACGCTATGCGGCGACTGCTGCGCGGGCTGCAACGTCGGCTCCAAGAACACCGTGCAAGTGACCTACCTCGCGGATGCCTACAACCACGGGGCGGAGATCTTCACCGAGATGCGCGTCTCGCACGTGCAGCCCGAGCGCGGGCGCTGGCGCGTGTTCCTCGACCCGCTCGGGCACGACCGCGAGAAGTTCGCCGCTGCCGAGCAGTCGGTCACGGCGGACGTGGTGATCCTCGCCGCGGGCGCGCTCGGCTCCACCGAGATCCTACTGCGTTCGCGTGAGCACGGGCTATCCATCTCCGACCAGATCGGGCGCCGCTTCACCGGCAACGGCGACGTGCTCGCCTTTGCCTACAACAACAACGTGCCGGTGAACGGCATCGGCGTGGGCGATCCGCCGATCGCCGATACCGATCCCGTTGGTCCCTGCATCACCGGCCTCATCGACCTGCGCGGCACGCAGAAGCTCGAGGACGGCATGGTGATCGAGGAAGGCTCGATCCCCTCGGGCCTCGCCCCCGTGCTGCCCGCGCTGATGGCGGGCGGCGCCCGCAATTTCGGCCAGGACATGGACAAGGGCATTCTCGATACCATCGAGGAGCGCGGGCGCGAGCGGCAAAGCCTGTTGTTCGGCCCCTATCAGGGCGCGGTCTATCGCACGCAGGCCTACCTCGTCATGAGCCACGACGATGGCAAGGGGCGCGTGACGCTGGAGAACGGCGGGGCGAAAGTGTCCTGGCCGAACGTCGCCGGACAGCCGATTTTCAAGCGCGTCGGCGACAACCTGAAGAAGGCGACGCAGGCAACGGGCGGCATCTTCACGCCGAACCCGCTGACCGACACCTTCCTCGGCCACAACCTCATCAGCGTGCATCCGCTCGGCGGCTGCGTCATGGGCCAGGACAAGACCCAGGGTGTCGTCAATCACAAATGCCAGGTCTTCGACGGACGCCCAAATTCGCCGCCCGACTCCGTGCATGCGGGGCTCTACGTCTGCGATGGCTCCGTGGTGCCGCGCTCGCTGGGCGTCAACCCGCTTCTGACGATAACGGCGCTCGCCGAGCGCGCCATGATCCATCTCGCCAAGGACCGCGGGTGGGAATTCTCGGTCGAGCCGATGCAGCACGCGCCGCTGCTCGTTGCGGCGCCCGAGGGCCGCGAGAAGCTGCATCCGGCGGGCGTCGAGTTCACCGAGCGCATGGCGGGCTACTTGTCGCCGGCCGTCAACGTTCCGCACGAGACGGCGGCGCGGCGCGGCAAGGAGGCGGGCACCACTCTGAGCTTCACCGTGACGGTGGTGATCGACGACGTCGACCGCTTCATCGACGACAAGCAGCACCGCGGCCGCATCATCGGCACGGTCCAATGTCCGTCGCTGTCGTCCGAGCCGCTCGAAATCTTCGACGGCGTTTTCAACCTGATGAGCGTCGATGAATCGGCGGTGGAGACCAAGCGCTTCGAGTACAAGTTCTCGCTCGGGGCGCGCGATGGCTCGGAATACTACTTCGAGGGCTACAAGATCGTGCGCTCGGATGCCGATCTCGACCTGTGGCGCGACACGACGCGGCTCTTTATCGACCTCGGCAAGGGCGCCAAGGGCGAGCTCGGGCACATCGCGCGCGGCCTGTCGGAGATCGCGCCCGCCGATTTCTACGTGCAGATGCAGACCCTCAGGGGCACCGGGGGCGAGAACACGAACGATCGGCTGCGCGCGGTGGGCAAGTTCGGGCGCTTCTTCAGCCACGAGCTGTTCGACACCTACGGCGGCGTGCTGGCGCGGCTCGGCCGCTACGACGTGTTCAACCCGCGCAAGAAGCGGACATTGCGCGCGCCCGAGCCCGAGATCCACCTGGTCAAGACGGCCGACGACAAGATCCTCAAGCTCACGCGCTACCGGGGCGGTAATAAGGGACCGCTCGTGCTCTCGCACGGGCTCGGCGTCTCGAGCCTCATCTTCTCGATCGACACCATCGAGACCAACCTGCTCGAGTACCTGATCGCGGCCGGCTACGACTGCTGGATGCTCGATTACCGTGCGAGCGTCGATCTGCCGTACGCGCAGGAGCTGTGGACGGGCGACGAGGTGGCGACCAAGGACTACCCGGCGGCGATCGGCAAGGTGCGCGCCTTGACCGGCGCGCCGACCGTGCAGGTGCTCGCGCACTGCTTCGGCGCCACCACGTTCTCGATGGCCATGCTGGCGGGGCTCGAGGGCGTGCGCTCCGCCGTCATCTCGCAGATCTCGACCGACTACGTCGTGCCCTGGTTCCCGCAGCGGCTGCTCGCATACCTGCGCGCTCCCGATCTATTCGAGCTCATGGGCATCGATGTGGTGGATGCGCGCGCAACCACGGCCGACAATTTCCGCGAGCGCGCGCTCGACAAGCTGCTGCAGATCATCGTGCCGGTGCCGCGCAAAGAGCGCACACACGACGCCACCAGCACCCGCATCACCGCGCTTTACGGGCGGCTCTACCAGCTCGACCAGCTCAACAACGCGACGTTCACGTCGGGGCTCGCGGAAATGTTCGGCGAGGCCAACATCGAGGCCTTCCGGCAGCTCGCGCTCTTTGCGCGCCGGCGCCACGTGGTCGACCGCGACGGGCAGGACGTCTACCTGCCGCACGTCAACCGCATGGCGCTGCCCATCACCTTCATCCATGGCGCCAAGAACGCCTGCTTCAAGCCGGAGAGCACGGAGCGCACGCTCGCGCGCCTGTCCCAGGCGAACGGTAAGCAGCTCTACGAGCGCCACGTCATCCCGGGCTATGGCCACATCGACTGCATCTTCGGCAAGAACGCGGCGATCGACGTATACCCTCTCATCGTCGCGCATCTCGACAAGACGGCGACGATTTGAGCGTGTGGCGGTGCGCACGCCTCCTCAGCCGTGCGTCGCGATGGGAGCGTGCCGCACACCCTGCATGAGCGAGCGGAATTGGTCGCCGCTCAGGTGGACCAGGCTGCGGTGGTCGCCGCCCTCGAGGTAGACGTCGGGCTGCTGATCGAGGCTGTCATCGATGAGCGCGTCGACCGCGTAGGCTTCCGGCACCGGCGGAATGGCGCCCATGTCGCAATCGGGAAACAGCTCGCCGATCTCCTCCTCGCTCGCCATGCGCACCGGGCAATGGAGCATCCGCTCGATGGTCTCGAGCCGGACCTGTGAGCACGCCGGTATCACCGCGACCACGAAGCCGCCCTCGCGCGTCAGCACCACGCCCTTGGCGAGGCGCTCGCCGGGGACGTGGGTGGCGCGCATGGTGTCGTTGGAGCAATGCGTGCGTTTATGCACCAGCACATCGTAGTCGATGTGGTGGTCGTCGAGGTACTGCTGCAGTGTCAGTGCAATTCCCATGGCCGTCCTCCTGCCATCTCTGGGCAGCAGGCGCCGCAGTCGCCTCGAGGCTCGCGGCATGCCGGCCGCCGGTCGGGGTCAATGGCGCCGGCGAGTGAAATATCGATGCTCGCGCTGCGCCTTGCGTCGGCCCGGGGGTGGCCGACGCTCGCAAAAATTCTATGCCCCGGCGCATGGCCCGGCAAGCCGTCCGCTGCGGGCGACATTCGCTTGGCTAAACAAAGCTTTGCGTCAGGCCTTGGATTTGGAGTTGGTCTTGGCCGGAAACGCGGCCAGCACCAGCGGGGAGAGCTCTTCGCCGCCTTCGGCGATGTAGGCGTCGAGCCTCTTGCGCATGCGCGGATCCCAGAAGCTCTTGATGTGCTTGGCAACGCCGTCGATGGCCTCGGCGCGCGGGTAGGCTTCGAAGAAGGCCGCGATCTGGTTGGCCATGCGGATCATGTCACGGTTTTCCATGCGTCGAAGCTTCCCGGATCTCAGAGTTGACTAACTGTTGAACACGACGACCCCCCGGTCGCCGAGCGAAGCGAGGAACATGCGGGCCTTGCGCGCGATCTCGAGCGCGAGCAGCGTCGGGGCAGACACGGTGACTAGCGCGCCGATGCCGACGGTCGCCGCCTTCTGCACGAGCTCGAAGCTGCAGCGGCTCGTCATCAAGACGAAGCCCGAGGAAAGGTTGGCGCCGGCTTCAAACAGCGCGCCGATCAACTTGTCGAGCGCGTTGTGGCGGCCGACGTCCTCGCGCACGAGGGCGATCTCGCCATCGAGCGACGCCCACGCCGCGCCGTGCACCGTATGATTGAGCCGGTTCATAGGCTGGCGCCGCGGCAGCTCTCGGGCCGCCTTCAGGATCGCGGCCGGGCTCGGGCGCACGGTGGCGGCCACGGGCTTCGTCGCGCGCACGACATCGGCGATGTTTTCCACCCCGCACAGCCCGCACCCCGAGCGGCCCTCGATCGAGCGGCGCACCATGCGCGCGCGCTTGAGCGCCTCCTCGTCGACGGCGAGGTCGACGGCAAAGCCGTTATCCACCGGCATGGCAAGCACGGCGCGGATGTCGGACCGTTTGCTCACGATGCCTTCGGCAAGGGCGAAGCCGATGCCGAAATCGGAGAGGTTGGCCGGTGTCGCCATCATCACCGTGTAAGGCGCGGAGTTGATCTGCAGCGCAATGGCGACCTCCTCGGGGAGCTGCCACGTCACAGAGGAGCGGCTGCCGTCCGCGTCGAGGGCGGTTCCCTCGATCGGGTCGGAGCACAACGAGGCCGCTGGGGCTCCAGCAACCTCGGTGTCTTTGGCCATGACGGTCATCAAGCGGTCATCGGGCCGTCGGGCGGCACACGAGCCTCGCGCAACGGTTACTCGGCGGCGATGAGCGGCTTCTCCTCGATGCGCTTGTTCTCGCGCTCACGCTCTTCCCACTCCGTCTGCCACTCGGCCGGCTGGTTCGACGGCATCACCTGCACCGCCGTGACCTTGTATTCCGGGCAGTTGGTGGCCCAGTCGGAGTTCTCGGTCGTGATCACGTTGGCGCCGCTCACCGGGAAGTGGAACGTCGAGTAGACGACCCCTGGGGGCACCCGGTCGGTGACCTTGACCCGCATCGTCGTGCCGCCAACGCGGCTCGTCAGCGATGCCATGCTGCCGTCCTTGATGCCGCGCTCCTCGGCGTCGTGGGGATGCATCTCGAGGATGTCCTCCTTGTACCAGACGACGTTGTCGGTGCGCCGCGTCTGGGCGCCGACGTTGTACTGGCTCAGGATGCGGCCCGTCGTCAGGATGAGCGGGAAGTGGCGGTTCGACCGCTCGTTCGTGGGCACGAAGTCGGTCAGCATGAAGCGGCCCTTGCCGCGCGTGAACTCCTCCACGTGCATGACGGGCGTGCCTTCCGGCGCCTCGTCGTCGCACGGCCACTGGATGGAGCCGAGCTCGTCGAGCCGCTTGAAGTTGATGCCCTTGAACGTGGGCGTCACGGCGGAGATCTCGTCCATGATCGCCGCTGCCGACGTGTACACCATCGGGTAGCCCATCTCGGTAGCGAGGCGGCTCACGATCTCCCACTCGGCCATGCCCTGCTTCTCCTTCATCACCGGACGCACGCGGTTCACGCGGCGCTCGGCGTTGGTGAAGGTGCCGTCCTTCTCGAGGAACGAGGTGCCGGGGAAGAACACGTGCGCGAAGGCCGCGGTCTCGTTGAGGAAGAGATCCTGCACAATGAGGATCTCGAGCGACTCGAGCGCGTGCGTGACGTGCTGGGTGTTGGGATCGGACTGCGCGATGTCCTCGCCCTGCACGAACAGGCCCTTGAACGTGCCCGCGGAAGCCTCGTCGAACATGTTGGGAATGCGCAGGCCGGGCTCGGGGTCGAGCTCCTTGTGCCAGATCTTCTCGAACAGCTTGCGCGTCGCCTCGTTGGAGACGTGGCGGTAGCCCGGATACTCGTGCGGGAAGGAGCCCATGTCGCAAGAGCCCTGCACGTTGTTTTGGCCGCGCAGCGGATTTACGCCGACGCCTTCGTGCCCGATGTTGCCGGTCGCCATCGCGAGGTTGGCCATGGCCATGACCATGGTCGAGCCCTGACTGTGCTCGGTGACGCCGAGGCCGTAGTAGATCGCCGCGTTGCCGCCGGTGGCGAACAGGCGCGCAGCCGCGCGCACTTCGGCAGCCGGAACGCCGGTGATAGGTTCCAGCGCCTCGGGTGAGTTCTTGGGGTCCTTGATGAACTTCTCCCAGCGGGCGAAGTCCTCCTTCTCGCAGCGGGCGGCGACGAAGCTGCGGTCGATCAGGCCTTCGGTGGCCACCACGTGGCTGAGGGCGTTGAGCACGGCGACGTTGGTGCCCGGCTTCAGCTGCAGGTGGTAGTCGGCGCTGACGTGCGGGCTCTTCACCAGATCGATGCGGCGCGGATCAACCACGATGAGCTTCGCCCCTTCGCGCAGCCGCCTTTTCATGCGTGAGCCGAATACAGGATGAGCATCGGTCGGATTAGCACCGATGACCATGATGACGTCGGATTTGTCCACGCTCTTGAAGTCCTGCGTGCCCGCGGATTCGCCGAACGTCTGCTTCAGCCCGTAGCCGGTCGGCGAATGACACACCCGGGCGCAAGTGTCGATGTTGTTCGTGTTGAATGCCGCCCGGACCATGCGCTGGACGACGTAGACCTCCTCGTTGGTGGTGCGCGAGGAGGTGATCGCGCCAATAGAATCCTTTCCGTATTTGGCTTGGGTCTCTTTTAGGCGTCTGGCGGTGTACTTGATGGCCTCGTCCCACGAGACGACCTGCCAGGGGTCAGTGATCTTCTCGCGGATCATCGGGTTCAACACCCGGTCCTTGTGCGTGGCATAGCCGAAGGCGAAGCGGCCCTTCACGCAGGAGTGGCCTTCGTTGGCGCCGCCGTCCTTGTACGGCATCATGCGCACGACGCGCTCGCCCTGCATCTCCGCCTTGAACGAGCAG
>DATIZL010000062.1:0-34385 GCA_035517115.1 Hyphomicrobium sp. | reverse complement strand
GGCCGCTCGGCGCCCGCGCTCCCTCGCTCCTTGAAACCTTAGGGGTTATGCCCGCGAGACCGTGAAGCCGTGTCGACCCCACGCGCTAGCTCCACCCCCACCCCGGCCCTCCCCCTCTCTGAGGGGGAGGGAGGGAAAACGGAAGGGAGCATGCCACCTCCACTTCTCCTCCCCCGTCTTGGCGAAGCCAAGCTTTGGGGGAGGACGACGCGGTGAAGCGAAGCTTCAGCGCGTCAGGTGGGGGGAGGTGAGGAGGGCGGCCGCTTGCTCAGATGTCACCCTCGGGCTTGGCCCGAGGGTCCACGGCTCAACGGTCTGCCTACAGGGAGTGAAGGTTGCGACGCTCGCCACACCGTCACCCGCAGGGCGCCAACGGAGAGCTGGATCCTCGGGACAAGCCCGAGGATGACACCGTCGCACTGGGTCGCGGATCGTCTACGCTCGCGCGTCCACGCGAAGGTCCATGCGGAGCAATGGCTCCGCCATCACGGCGTGCGGGTGGTGGCCTGGCCTCCGCGATCATGGAGGGAAAGATCTCCCCGCGCGCGCCTCGCGTGTCATGATGATGGTTGTCGCACGCAAAGAGCACGAGGACCGGCGCCTATGACGACAACGGCGAACGGCGGGACCACCGACGAGGCGAGCGCGCTCGAGAATGAGCTCACTCACCGCCTCCTCGCCTCCGCCGCCGGGCTGCCGCGCGTGTGCGCGCTGAAGCGCTGCCGGCGGAGGAAGCGCTGCCTCGCCCGTTTCGGCACGGGCGACACCCCGTGCCTCGCCCACCACAGCGGGCTCTTGCGCGCGCGCTTTCAAAGCGCCTTGAAGCGCCTCGGCTGGGCGGGCAAAAGCTCAAAGCCGCCGAAGGATAAGCGCGATAACAAGCACTTCGCGTCTGCTCTTAACCACGACACACTATGTCATTGAATGTGAATATCTCTCCGGGATCTCGCTGCACCTCGCGCGCATTAGGGTCGCGCGCCCTCAACAGCGAGCGAGGTTCCTCATGCGTACGCTCCCCAAGGCGACTTTCACCGCCGCGGCGACCGCGCTCGGCGCGGCGGCTCCGCAACCGGCCTCCGCTATGATCGAGTGCGGCATGGCCTCCTGGTACGCCCTCGAGGCCGGCACGACGTCCGCCGACGGCGGAGCGATCGACCCTTCGGTCCTCGCAGCGGCGCACCGCTCGCTTCCCTTCGGTACAAGGGTGCGCGTCGAGAACCTGAGCAACGGGCGCGCGACGACGGTCGAGATCAACGACCGCGGGCCGTTCACGCACGGCCGCGTCATCGACGTGACGCGCGCGGCGGCGGAGCAGCTCGCGTTCCTCGACAGTGGGGTCGCCCGCGTGCGCATCTCGACGATTGAGACTGGCGAGGAAGACGAGGCGAGCGCCGCGGCAAAGAAATGCCCGTGAGAACTGAGCTGCGTTAGACTGCTTCGTCGCTAAGGCGTGCCGAACCAGGTCTCGGCCAAGTGCTGGTAGGTGCCGTCCTCGCGCAGGTCGAGGAGCGCGCGATCGACCTCCTTGCGCAAGGGGCTGTCGAGCGGGAACACGATGCCGAAGCTCTCCTTGCGGAACACGGGGCCGACGAGCCCGACTTTGCCCTTGCCGTCGTGGCTCGCGTAGTAGGAGAGGACGGGGGCGTCGAAGACGACGGCGTCGACCTGCTTGTCGGCGAGCAGCTGGTAGGCGGCGTCGATCTGCTCGACCTCGGTGAGGTCGACCTTCTGGGCGCGAAGGTAGGCGGCGGCGGTCGAGCTGCGGGTGGTGGCGACGCGCTTGCCCGGCAGGTCATCGGGGCCCGAGATGGCGCCGCGGATCTGCTGCACGGTGAGCGAGGCCGTCAGCTGCGCGGTGTAGTAGGCGACGAAGACGACGCCGACGAACATCCACAGGATCGCTAGCACGCGCGCGATCCAATGGCGCGGCATCTGCTCGGCCTGCGTCGCCAGAGTTGCCCCCGCCCACCACATGGCGTGGAAAATACCGGGGAAGTAGCGCTTGTCCGGGATGATGCCCTGCTCGTGGCGGCGCTCCACCAGCCACACGATGTGGGCCGGCACGATGATGAGGAGAAGTGCAATCCCGAGCCACACCGCGATCGTGGGCGAGGACAGGAGGCGCAGGAACTCCAAGAGCGGATTGGCGGGCGCTGCCGCCGCGCCGCCGCGCACGAGGATCTGCAGCCCCGCATCGAGCATGGGCTGGGAGAAGTCGAACTCGCGGTCGCGCTCGGCCGTGATGGAGATGGCGGAGATGCCGAGATCGGCCTTGCCCGAGCGCACGTACTCGAGCAGCGCGCCGACATCGGGGGCGACCTTGTACTCGGTTGCGACCTTCAGCTTGTCCGCGATGGCGTTCCACAGGTCGATACTAAAGCCGGTGAGGCGCCCGTGATCATCTATGACCATCGGCGGGATGACGCGGGTGGCGACGCGCACGCCGTGCGCGGGCTCCTGCGCAGCCGCCATCGGCACCGCCGCCACGAGCAGCAGACCGCAAATAAAGAGCCTCAGGCTTTGCCGCATGTGCTCCCCCCAATCCCCGCACCGATTTTAGCGGGTAGCATCGGCGGCGGAAAGGGCTGCCGCCTAGCGCTTTCCCGCGATCACGTGGCTCTGCACGCCGCGCGCGGCAAGCTTGGGGCGCAGGCTCGAGATGGTGCCGGAGTTGACGCCGGCCCAGCCGATCTCGCCCGACAGACGGCCGTACTCGATCTTGGGACAGCGGTTCATGACGACCCGAAGACCCGCAGCCTCGGCCTCCGCCGCCGCCTCGTCGTTGCGCACGCCGAGCTGCATCCAGACCGTTGTTAGCCCGAGCTTGTCCTTCAAGCGAAGCGCCTCGCGCACGATCTCGCGCGCTGCGTCGGAGGAGCGGAAGATATCGACGACATCGACAGGGGATGGAACCTCCGCGAGGGAGCCATAGACCTTTTGCCCGAGGATCTCCTTGCCCGCCATGCCGGGGTTGATCGGAATGATCTTGTAGCCCTTCCCCAGCAGGTACTTCATGGCGAAGTAGCTCGGCCGGCTGGTGTTGGCGCTGGCGCCGACGAAGGCAAAGGTTTGCACGGAGCTCAAGATCTCCGCGATGTAGTCGTCGCTGTAGCTGTCGTGGTTCATAGCGGCTCACATATCGAGGACGACGCGGCCCTCGGCGTCGAAACGAAAATAAGGATTGTGGGCGACCTCCCACAAGTGGCCGTCGGGATCGGCGAAGTAGCCGGCATAGCCGCCCCAGAAGGTCTTGCCCGCAGGCTTGATGAGCTTTGCGCCGGCGGCAACCGCCTCCTTGAGCGCTTTGTCCACGTCCCCCTCGCTGCGTGCATTGTGGGCGAGCGCGACGCCGGAGAAGCCGGGCTTGCTGTCGGCGACAGTTGCATCCTCGGCAAGCGCCGAGCGGCCGAAGAGCGCGAGCACGACGCCACCGGCCGGAAAGAAGGTGACGCTTTCCTCGGAGGCGCGCCCGGCCTTGAAGCCCAGCGCCTCGTAGAAGACGCGCGAGCGCCTGACATCGCTCACCCCGAGCGTGACGAGCGACAGCCTCGGCTCCATGGCTTGGCCCTCATAGAGCCGCGTCTAGCGGCCGGTCCACTTGGGCTTGCGCTTCTCGAGGAAGGCCGAAATCCCCTCCTCCGCATCCCGTGCCATCATGTTCTCGGCCATGACCTTGGACGCGTGGTCGTAGGCCTCGCGGAGCGGCATCTCGGCCTGTGCATAGAACGTGACCTTGCCTGTGGCGACCGTGAGCGGCGATTTGGCGGCGATCTTGGCGGCGAGCGCCACAGCCTCCTTCAACACGTCCGCATCCGGCACGACGCGGTTGACGAGGCCGTACTCGGCGGCGGCGTCAGCGGAGATCGTCTCCCCCAAGAGCAGCATCTCCATCGCGCGCTTGCGGGAAACGTTGCGCGACAACGCGACCATGGGCGTGGAGCAGAAGAGGCCAATGTTGACGCCGGGCGTGCAGAACTTCGCGCTCCTTGCGGCGACCGCCAGATCGCAGGTCGCTACGAGCTGGCAGCCGGCGGCGGTGGCCGTTCCCTGCACCGCGGCGATGACCGGCTTGGGGCAAGCCACGATCGCCTGCATCAGGGCGGAACACCGCGTCATCGTCTCCTTGAAGAATGCGGTGCCGCGGTCGGCATCGGCCCGGTGCGCGGTGAGCTCCTTGAGGTCGTGGCCGGCGCAGAACACAGGACCGCTCGCCGCGAGCACGACAGCGGCGGCGCCGCGGTCGTTCGCAAGCTCGTCGACCGCGGTATGCAGCGCATCGATCATCGCCAGCGACAGGCTGTTGCGGGTCTCGGGCCGATTGAGCGTGACGACCACGACGCCCGCCTGCGGGCGGTCGACCAGCAGCAGCGGCGCGCTGCCCTTGGCGCCTGCCGCAACCGCTGACGAGTGCTCCTGCATGCGTTCTCAAAGCCTCCGAGCGAAGGCGCTACTGCAGCGCCTTCTCGATCTCCGCGCGATGCGCCTTGACGACGTCCACGTTCTCCTTGTGCTCGACCTTGGGCGTCGCCTTGATCGCGTCGTTCAATTGCTCGACGAGCTTCTTCTTATCCGCTTCGCCGATGGAATTGTCGGCCTTCACGCCGTCGAGCTCCTTGGTAAGCGCCTCGGCAGGATCTGTGAACTCACCCGTCTGCGCGTCAAGGCCCGCCATGATCAGCGAGATATTGGCGGCGACGTCGTCGAGCTCGCTGAAACTGGCAAATCCGTGCTTCTTGGCGATCTCCTCGAGCTTCGCCTGCGTGTCTGCGTCGGGCTGGCCGTTCGACTCCTGCAGCTTGCTCGATATGCTGGCGAGCTCGGGCTGCGCGGCGATGAAGTTCGTGACCTGCTCGTCCGTGAGCTTGATCTGCTTCATCGGAGGCTCGGGCTGATCCTCCGCACGTGCGCCAAGCCCCACGAGGGCGAGGCTCAACGCCAGACCCACCGCACCCCACCTCAGCGAACGCAACACGTACCCCATGATTTGCATCTCCCGTGCTATTGGGCAGCACACATAGACCGATGCCACGTTAAGGGCCACGATTTTGCGACCGATTTCCGGTTCGCCGCCGCGCCATGCCCAACGAGCCCGTGGTATTATTCTACCTGTCATACGGTACCATACTACCTATCAGCTCAACATTCTGAAATATAACGCTTTTCTGGACCATCATGTGGCATCGATTGACAACTGTACGCGGTTCTGATTTGTACCGCGCTTCGCATTGACCGGCAGCGCCAGCAAATGGAGCCTCAGATGGCAACCTACGTCGCCAAGCCCGGCGAGGTGGAGAAGAAGTGGATCCTGATCGATGCCGACGGCCTCGTCGTCGGCCGGCTGGCCGCTCTCATCGCAACCCGCCTCAAGGGCAAGCACAAGGCGATCTATACGCCCCACGTCGACTGCGGCGACAACATCGTCGTCATCAACGCCGAGAAGGTCATCTTCTCCGGCGATAAGCACACCGACAAGATCTACTACAAGCACACCGGCCACCCCGGCGGCGTCAAGGAGACGACGCCGCGTGAGATCCTCGAAGGCAAATTCCCCGAGCGCGTGGTCGAGAAGGCGGTGGAGCGCATGCTGAGGCGCGGTCCCCTGCAGCGTAAGCTCATGCGCAATCTCAAGGTCTACAAGGGCGCCGAGCATCCGCATGCCGCCCAGAATCCGGAGACGCTCGACGTGGCGAAGCTCAACCGCAAGAATGCGAGGGCCTAAAGTATGGCGCAGGAAACGAAGTCTCTCGATGCCTTGAGTGAGCTCAAGGGTGCGGCTCCGCCGCCCGAGGCCGCTCCTCAGCACGTGCAGAAGCTCGACCAGCACGGCCGCGCCTACGCGACCGGCAAGCGCAAGAACGCGGTGGCGCGCGTGTGGCTGAAGCCTGGCAAGGGCGTGATCACGGTCAACGACAAGGACTACACCAAGTACTTCGCCCGGCCGGTGCTGCAGATGCTGCTGCAGCAGCCGCTTACCGCCGCCAACCGCAATACCCAGTACGACATCATGGCGACGGTGATGGGCGGCGGCCTCTCCGGTCAGGCCGGCGCCGTGCGCCACGGCATCTCCAAGGCGCTGACCCACTACGAGCCGGACCTGCGCGCGGTCTTGAAGAAGGGCGGGTTCCTCACCCGCGACAGCCGCGTCGTCGAGCGCAAGAAGTACGGCCGCATGAAGGCCCGCCGCAGCTTCCAGTTCTCCAAGCGCTAAACGGGCGATCTTGTCGGCGACCGATCGCGGCGGCCCGGGGCTCTCGGGCCGCCGTTCTCTTGTCGCTTAAGCTTGCCGCGCTGGCGCGCCGATGCCACATAGCTTTTTTCGGGGCCCGCGGGACGAGGGACGACGTCGATGGACTGGCTGTTGCACGAACTGGCCGCGGGCTTGAGCTTCCTCGGTGAGGAGGCGGGGCATCTGTTGAGCCTCGACTGGTACCGGCAGAACGGTGTCGCCCTCCTCAACGTCATCATGATCGACCTCGTGCTCGCCGGCGACAACGCCATCGTGGTCGGCATGGCGGCGGCGCGCGTCGCCCCGGAGATCCGCGCCAAGGTGATCTTCTGGGGCATCGCCGCAGCCGTCCTGCTGCGCATGATTTTCGCGGCGATCACCGTGCAGCTGCTCGCCATCATCGGCCTCACGCTCGCCGGCGGCATCCTGCTCCTGTGGGTGTGCTGGAAGATGTACCGGCAGTTCACCGGCGATAATCATGTAGTGCCCGATGGCGCCGGGCCCGGTACCGAGCTTGGCTTCTGGTCGGCGGTGGGGCTCATCACGCTCGCCGACGTTTCGATGTCGCTCGACAATGTGCTCGCGGTGGCCGGCGCGGCCAACGGCGAGCCGCTGACGATCGTCGTCGGCCTCGCCATCGCCGTCCTGCTCATGGCCGTTGCCTCGCACTACATCGCCAAGCTGCTCGTGCGCCAGCCGTGGATCGCCTGGATCGGGCTTCTGATCATCCTGTGGGTCGCTCTCGGCTTGATCTACAAGGGCTCCCACGAGGTGACGTGCCGCGCCTTTAACTTCGGCTGCTCGGAGACCCTGTGGCAAGGGGTCCTGCACCGATTGGGGCTGTGATCTCCCCGGACACCGGGACAGCCTTATATTGACAGCGCTGGCAGCCGCGACCTAGAGCCAGCGCACGAACGATTTGGAGCTTGATGCCCGTGGGCGCGCGCGACAAACAGCCCCCCTCGGCGAAACCGAGGGTCTTCATCGACGGCGAGGCCGGAACGACCGGCCTCGAGATCCGCGAGCGGCTGGCGGCATTGCCGGAGGTCGAGGTGTTGAGCATCGACCCCGCCAAGCGCAAGGACGCCAAAGCGCGCCAAGCGCTCATGCGCGAAGCCGACCTCGTGGTGCTCTGCCTGCCGGACGATGCCGCGCGCGAAGCTGTGGCGCTCGCCGATGAGCTCGGCGCGGACGCTCCGAAGATCCTCGACGCCTCGACCGCGCACCGGGTGGCGCCCGGCTGGGTCTACGGCTTTCCCGAGCTCGATGCGCATCAGGCCGATGCCATCCGCAAGGCCAAGCGCGTCGCCAACCCCGGCTGCTATCCGACCGGCGCGATCGCGCTCATCCGGCCGCTCGTCGATGCCGGGATCATTCCGCCCGACTTTCCCCTGACCATCAATGCGGTCAGCGGCTATTCGGGCGGCGGCCGCAGCATGATCGAGGCTTATGAGGCCGGCACCGCGCCATCCTTCGAGCTCTACGGGCTCGCGCTCGACCACAAGCACATCCCCGAGCTTCAGCGCTATGCGAAGCTCACGCGGCGCCCGATTTTCGTTCCCTCCGTGGGCAATTTCCGGCAGGGCATGGTGGTGTCGATCCCGCTGCACCTCGATGAGCTGCCCGGCAAACCGGGCCTGCGCGACATCGAGCTTGCTCTTGATGCGCACTACCGCGGCTCCTCTCTGATCAAGGTCGCCAAGGAGCCGGGGGCGTCAACGACCCGGCTCGCGGCGGAGCCCCTCAATGGCACCGACCGGCTCGAGATCTTCGTGTTCGGCAAAGCCGATGTGCGCCAGGCCGTGCTGGTTGCGCGACTCGACAACCTCGGCAAGGGCGCCGCGGGCGCCGCGATACAAAACATCCGCTTGATGCTGGGGCTCGATGCGGGCGCCAAGGCTCAGGCGCGCGAGGCGGCCCGCGTCATCCCATAGAGATGGATCGTCGCGGCGACGATGACGACGGCCGCGCCGGCCTGGTGTGCAAGCCCCATCCAGATCGGCACGCCGAGCACCAGCGTCGCGATACCGAGCCCCATTTGCGCGAGCAGCACGGCGGCGAGCAGACCGGCCGAGCCGATGAGACGTTCATCATCCGCGGTGCGGGCGAGGGCAGCGACCTGCCACAGCGCCAACGCCACCACAACGTAGCCGACCACACGGTGGTCGAACTGCACCGTCGTCACGTTCTCGAAGACGTTGAGATACCACGGACTGAGCTGGCCAAGCCCCTCCGGCACGAGCCTGCCGTCCATCAGCGGCCACGTGTTGTAGGTGTGCCCCGCCTTCAGTCCGGCGACGAGAGCGCCCAGGCCCGCTTGCACGAAGATGAGCGCGAACAGGATCGCGGCAAAGCGCCATTGGCCGCGCGTGACAGTGCGCAGGCGCACGCGCAGGTTTTCCGGTCCGGCGTCGAGCGCAAGCCACACGAGCAGCGATAGGATCGAGAACGCAGTCAAGAGATGCAGCGCTAAGCGGTACTGGCTCACGTCGATGCGGTCGATGAGCCCGGATTTCACCATGTACCAGCCGATGAAACCCTGCAGTCCTCCGAGGGCCAGGACGCCCGCCAGCTTCAGCGGAAAGCCAGGGCGCAACCGCCCTGACAACCAGAACGCCAAAAACGGAACCGCGAAGACGACGCCGATGAGTCGCCCCAACAGCCGGTGCGTCCACTCCCACCAGTAGATGAACTTGAACTCTGAAAGCGACATGCCGGCGTTCACCACGCTGTACTCCGGGATCGCCTTGTACTTCTCGAAGGCGCCCAGCCAGTCGCGCTCACTCAGCGGAGGAATGGCACCGAGCAGCGGCTGCCACTCCGTGATGGACAGACCGGACTCGGTGAGGCGCGTGGCGCCGCCGACGACGACCATGCTGAACACGAGCGCGGCGACCGCGATGAGCCACGCCTGCACCGCGCGCTCGCCCCCCGCCGCGACGGAGCGCGATGCTGCCTGCGGTGCCGCAGAAACTGCCACGACGGAAACCCCTAAGCGTTGCCTTGGCAGCCTGATACGGCGCTTGGCCCGCGCGATCAATGCGCCCAACCGGCGCGGCGCCGGCTTAAGGCTCAAGCCGCCGAGGACTGCTGGCGCGAGAACCGCTGTAGGGCCTTCATGACCGCAAACGGAACCCCCGACAGCAGCGCCTTGACGTAGCGGATATCCTGGAAATCGCCGTTGAGCGACAGCCGCGGCAGCGCGGTCAGTGACTGCGCGTGCTCGGGGTAGAGCAGTCCCTTCTGGGTGGTGACCGCCGTTGCCAGGCCAAGCTCGCCGGCAATGCGAAACTCCCTCGGACCCGCGCTGCTGGCGCAGCCGTAGGGGTAGCTCAGATGACAGCAGGGCCGGCCCAGCTCGCGCTCAATGCGCGCGACGCTGTCGGCTATCTCGGCGCGCGCCACCCTCTCGGGCAGCTTGCCGAGTGCGCGATGCGTCGTGGTGTGCGCGCCGATCGTCACCAGCGGATCTCGGGCGAGCTCCCTCAGCTCATCCCAAGAGAGAAACAAATCGGCGTGGGCGGACTCGCAGTTCTGCGCCGCTGCCAGCTCGGCAACGAACGCGCGAGCCAGGTCCTCGGGGATCGAGCGCAGCCACCAGTAGATCTCGTGATAGGCGCCCTCCTTCTCCTCCAGCGTGCGGAGTGAGAAATGCCGGCCCTGGCCCTTCATGCCGACCGTCAGATGCGGCGCCGAGCGCACGACGGCTTCGAGCGTGAGCCACCACAGATCCGGCTGGCCATCGGCGAAATCGCTCGCCACGTAGACCGTGAAGGGAACCGAGTGGCGCCTGAAAACGGGATAGGCGAAGTCGCGATTGTCCCTGTAGCCATCGTCCAGCGTGAAGACCGCAAATGGGCGATCGCCGCCGTCATGCAGGCGCCCGGGAACAGCATCGATGGAGATGATGTCGAAGCCCGCGTCCCGTGTGGACTGGATCACCGTGTCGAGAAAGTCCGGCGTGACACGCAAGACGCGGCTCGGCTCGAATGCCCGCGGGGGATCGGGCAGCACTTGGTGCAGCATGTAGATGACGCCTACCCCCTGGGTGAAGGGGGCGAAAAGGCTCTCGGCGCCGGAATAGTGGACGGCCGCCAATGCGGCCTTGAGAAGCTTGGTGGATCGCCTGCTCATGCTTCGACTTCGCTGCGCGGGCATCGGGCATCGGCCCGCGAGCGCGGCCTCGCAATTTTCATGCGAGGAAGCGCTTGACCTCGACTATGCGTGGCGAGGCCTCGTCGATTGGTTAAGAAAACCGGCGCAAACCCACGCTTCCGGGCGCAAGCTTATGCCGGGCGCGCCTCGGCACCACCCTTGGCGGTGAGGCGTGCGAGGCGCTCCTGCACCAGGCGGTTCGAAAGGGGACGCTCAAGCTTGAAGAGCTCGATGTCCGCCACCTCGAATCCCAGGAAGGTGCCCGGCGGCTCCGTGAGCTTCGCCCGCCGCTTGCCCTCGGAGACAATGACCCCCGCATCGAAGCGGCCTTGGATGGCCTCGAACAGGGCACGCGCGGCCTGGTTCGAGCCCACGACGACAATGTGATCGTAGGCGGTGTCGAGCGCATCGAGCGCGAGGTTGATCTGGTCGGGATCGAGCATCTCTTCCGTGCGCAAGGCAACGGCGCCGGCCGGGATTAAGTGCGCGGCGCTGCCGGGAACGCGTGCGACGACGTCCTCGAAGCGCGCCTTCCCCTGCAGGAGCTCCGCCAGGCCGGGATGCGTCTGCGCTCCGATCGCTTCGGCCACGCCGTGCCCATCCGGGCTCCAGTCGACGAGCATGACGTCGGCCCCCGCATCGGCAAGCGCCTTGGCGAGATCGACGCCCGCAGCACCGGGGTCTATGCCCTCGGTCTCGCCCGTGATCAACGTGCGGAAGCCGCCGATATCGGGGGGCCGGACCAGCAGCTGGCCCGCCAGCGCCGGAACGGAATCGACCGTGTGCATCACGCCCGCGGACACCGCCGCTGCGCGCTCGACGCCGCTACGCTGAGGCTTTGCCCCGGCGCGGGCCAAGGCCGGCGTACCCTGCCACGCGACCTGCGCGCCCGGCACCCGCGCGGCCGCGAACAGGGCCTTGGTCACCACGATGGCGATGCCGAACAGCAAGAACGCAACGGCGACGAGCGCCGAGTACGGCAGCTTCTTGGGGAAGCTCGGCACGCTCGAGGGCCGCGCGCTGGTAATGATCTGCGCCTCGATGGGTACGGCCTGGCTGTCGGCGCGCGCGCGATTGGCCTCAAAGCGCGCCTGCAGCTGCTCGAGCTCCTGGCGCTTCGATTTGGCGACCGTCTCGAGCTGGCGCAGCTTGACCTGGTCGCCACCCGTGTCGACGACACGCGCCTTCATATCGTCGAGATTCTTCTTTGCCGCGGCCTCGTGCAAGGCTGCCGCCTGGGCGCCCTTCTCGATGCCTTCGACGATCTTGCCCACCTCCGCCTTGATCTGGCGTTGCAGCCCCTCGAGATCGGCTTGAATCTGCCGCATGCGGGGGTGCGCCGGCAGAAGCGTCGCTGAGAGCTCGGAGAGCTGCCGCTCGAGGCGCACGCGCTGCTGCACGAGGTTCTCGATCAACGGCGACTTCTGCACGTCGGGGAGCGATTCCGCGTTTCCGGCGCGCACCATCTCGCGCGCGGCGGCGGCCTTGGCCTCGGCCTCGCTGCGCGCCGCCTGTGCCTTCGTCAGCTCCGCGTTGAGATCGGCGAGCTGCTGCTGGTTGAGGCCGGTGTCGGTGGGGCCGCCCTTGAAGATGTTCGCCTCGCCGCGGAAGCGCTCGACCGCCGCCTCGGCCTCGGCGACCTCTTTCATCAGCTTGTCGATCTTGGGTTGCAGAGCCTTCTGTACCTCGTCGGTCTCGGCGACCGTGCGCGTCGCAAGCGACGTCCGGTACAGCTCCGCGAGCTTGTTCGCCACGGCGGCAGCAAGCTTGGGATCTTGCGAGGTGAAGCGGATGCCGATGAAGCGGCTCTCCTTGGGCGAGTAGACGTCGAGCCGGTCGAAGTAGGCGCGCAGGACGCGCTCCTGCTCGGTCTCAGTGCCATGACCGAAATCGAAGACGTGAAGGATGCGGCTCACGAGCGTGGGCGGCTGCAGCGCGCTGTTGAACTCCGGCTTATTGGCGAGGCCTTCCGCGGCGATGACCTCGACGGCGAGGTCCGGCGACATGAGCGCCCGCACGTGCGTGTTGATCGCCTCCTTATCCATGCGTGCCGCGAGCGCGTCGGCCGAGGCCGGATCGTTGGCCTGCACCTCGCGCTTGGGCGCCACCAGCTGGATCTGCGCCTCGGAGGTGTACTCGGGGGTCGCGAAGGAGAGAACGACGTAGGCGCCGATGCCGGCCGCGAGGCTTAAGGCTAGGAGCTTGGGAACGCTTTTGCGGAGGGAATGCCAGATTACGCTGATGTCGATATCGTCGGGTGAGGCGGTATTCATGGAATGCGGGTCCGGCTCGAAGGAACGCCTAATGGGTGCTCCAAAATAGAGCGGTCGGGGTAAGGATTTCCTTAAACGTACAGGGAAAACACATCTGCTCAGTGTTTGTTAACCACTCGGGCTGCACATTGTTTTGCAGACGTATCTTGCACGGCTGCGCACCCATGTCCCTCCGGCTCGCAACACTTCTGATTGCGCCGCTGCTCGTCCTCGGCGGCTGCGCGCAGGATGAGCTTGCCGTCGTCGGCCAAATCCTGCCGACAGACATCATCTACGACGCCCCCGCGGCTACCCTCGGCAACGTGGTCAAGGTTGCCAATGCGGGCTGGGGCGACACCACCGTTTACCGGGGCGTCTACGACGCCCCCGCCGCTGCCCCCGGCAACGTGGTCAAGGTTGCCGATACGGGCTGGAGCGACACCACCGTTTACCGCGGCGAGCGCCCGGTCATGGCTGCGCCGCCGATGCCACTATGGGGACCGGCCACCGTAGTTGCGGCTCCCGCAGTCGCCATTCCCGTGCTGCCGCCCGGCCCGCATGCAGTACCGGATTTCCTCGGCCCCTATCTCTTGGATACCGGCGACAGGCTGCGCGTGTTCGTCTACGGCCAGCCCAACCTCTCGCGCATCTACACCGTCGACCAGATCGGCAACATCGCCGTGCCGCTCATCGGCCAAGTGCACGCCCGCGCCCGCACCACGGTCGACGTGGAGCGCACCATCCGCGCCAAGCTCGGCACCGAATACGTGAAGGACCCGCAGGTGACGGTCGACGTCGCCCAGAACCGCCCGTTCTTCATCTTGGGCGAGGTGCGGCTGCCCGGCCAATACCCCTATGTGTCCGGCATGACGGTAGAGACGGCGGTCGCCATCGGCGGCGGCTACACCGAGCGGGCGAGCGAGCGCTGCTTCCGCGTCACGCGCCGCGTCAATGGCGTCGTCGACGTGATGGAGGTCCCATCCGACTACACGCTGCTGCCGGGCGACACCGTCTACGTCTACGAGCGCATCCTCTGAGCGCGCCGGAGCACGCGCGGTCGTGAGCGAGCGCTTCCGCATCCTGCATTGTCTCCGCGCACCCGTCGGCGGCCTCTTCCGCCACGTCCTCGACCTCTCCGCTGCGCAGGCGGCACGCGGCCATGACGTCGGCCTCGTCTTCGATTCAACGAATACGGACCCGCTGAGCGAGGCCCGGCTTGCCAAGGTGGCCGATAGCCTGCAGCTCGGCGTAACGCGCATTCCGATGAGCCGCTGGCCCGGTTGGGGCGACGCCAGCGCTAGCCGCGCCGTGGCGCAGCTCGCCCGCGAAGCGAACGTCGACGTGTTGCATGGCCATGGAGCCAAAGGCGGCGCCTATGCGCGCCTCGCCGCCCGGCTCTTGCGTTTTCAGGGGCATCGCGTCGCCGCGTTCTACACCCCGCACGGAGGCAGCCTGCACTTTCCCGAAGGCTCACCCGCGGCGCTCGCCTTCATCGGCATGGAGAAGGTCCTCGCCCGCTTCACCGACGGACTGATCTTCGAGAGCGACTATGTTCGGCGCGAGTACGAGCGCCGCGTCGGGTCCGGACTGGCGCCGGCGACTGTCATCACCAACGGGCTACAGCCGTCGGAATTCGTCACGCATGCACCTCGGGCCGACGCCGCCGACTTCCTCTTCGTGGGCGAGCTCCGCCAGCTCAAGGGCGTCGACGTTCTGCTGCGCGCAATCGCGCAGGTGCTTCGCACCCGGCCCGTATCGGCCGTCATCGTGGGTGCTGGACCTGATCGCGACGCGTTGACGCGGCTCGCTGAAGAGCTGCAGATAACGGGAGCGGTGACGTTCGCCGGCCCCCTTCCCGCCGCCCACGCTTTTGCCCGCGGGCGCGCGATCGTCGTGCCCTCGCGTGCCGAAAGCCTGCCCTTCATCGCGATGGAGGCCGCCGCGGCGGAGGTACCGCTGATCGCCAGCAACGTAGGTGGCATCCCAGAAATCGTCGCTGGCTCCGACACCCCATTGCTGCCCCCGGGCAAGGTCGACGCGTTGGCCCGCGCCCTGCAAGACTTCCTCGACGACCCGCAAACGGCAAAGGCGCGCGCCCTTAAATTGAAGCAAGCGGTGCAGAGGCGCTTCGCGATCGGCGCCACGACGGACGCGGTCATCGCTTTCTACGCGGCGCACCGCGCCCGCTAACCTTACCGGCAAACCTAAACGCGCAGCTGAGCGGCCGAGCGGCCGGTGGCACGAAGTATGCTTTCGAGACAGCAACTTCGGGTCCCGAACCGGTCGAAAGAGCCCAAGAATGCTGCACGTCGAAAGAGCCTCTCCCACGCAGACTGCGCACGTCATCGAGGCGCTGCGGCTGCCGCACAAGATGCCGCGGCTCGCCGACTTCCGCTTTCACGATAAGTCGACCCTGGTCTCGATGGTCGTGATCCGCGGCGCCGTGCGCGCCTTCGACTTCGCCGTCGTGGTCGCGTTGGGCCTCACCATTGCGCTCCTCTACGTCGACGAGCCGATTGTCGTCGGCAACGCCGCCTTCCTGATGGCGGTCATTGGTACCGGCCTCGCGACGGTTGCCGCCTTCGAGCTGCTGCAGCTCTACTCGCTGCCCGCGTTAACCTCGTTCGTCCGCCAGATGCCGCGCGCGCTTCTCGGCTGGACCGCCACGTTCGCATTGCTCATCGCGGGACTGTTCTTCCTCAAAGCGGGACACGAGTTCTCCCGCGTCTGGTTCGCGCTCTGGTACGCAACCGGCGCGATTGCGCTGATGGCCGAGCGTGTCGCCGTCGGCACCGTGATGCACCACTGGACCCGCCAGGGCCGCCTCTTCCGCCGCGCCGCCATTTACGGCGGCGGCACTATTACCGAGGGCCTCATCGGCGAGCTCGAGGTCGACCTCGACAGCGATGTGCGCATCATGGGCGTGTTCGACGACCGCGGAGACGACCGTGTCGACCGCATCATCGCCGGCTACCCGCGCCTCGGGGGCTTGAGTGAGCTCGTCGAGTTCGCGCGCAAGACCCGCCTCGACGTCGTCATCATTGCGCTGCCGATCACCGCCGAGCGGCGCCTGTCGCAGGTGGCGCGTGCGCTTTCGGTGCTGCCCGCCGAAGTGAAGATCCCGGCCCGTTCGACCGAGCTGCGTTTCACCCGCGATACCTACTCGCGCGTGGGCAACGTGGCGATGATCGACTTGCTCGAGAAGCCGATCGCCGATTGGGGCGGCGTCACCAAATGGGTGTTCGACAAGGTCGTCGGCACAATCGCGCTTCTCCTGCTCGCTCCCGTCATGCTGGCGGTTGCCGTAGCGATTAAGCTCGACAGCCGCGGACCCGTGCTGTTCCGCCAGAAGCGCCACGGGTTCAACAACGAGCTCATCGAGATCTTCAAGTTCCGCTCGATGTATGTCGACCGTTGCGACGAGAACGCCGCCAAGCTGGTGAGCAAGGACGATCCGCGCGTCACCCGAGTCGGCCGCTTCATCCGCAGGACCAGCCTCGATGAGCTTCCGCAGCTCCTCAACGTCATCTCCGGCTCGCTCTCTCTCGTCGGCCCGCGCCCGCATGCGCTGCAGGCCAAAGCCGCCGGCCGGCTCTATGCCGCCGTCGTCGACGGCTACTTCGGCCGCCACAAGGTGAAGCCCGGCATCACCGGCTGGGCGCAGATCCACGGCTGGCGCGGCGAGACGGACACGCCGGAGAAGATCCAGAAGCGCGTCGAGCACGACATCTACTACATCGAGAACTGGTCGCTGCTGCTCGACGCCTACATCCTCTTCAAGACGCCGTTCGCGCTGTTGAAATCCGACAACGCCTACTGAGCCTGATGATGCGCGCCGCGGCCTTCGACATCGCCCGTCATGGCACAACGCTCTCGCACGAGCACACGGCGCCACGCCGAAGCTTGACACATTGGCTGGCGCTGGCACTCGTCGCGGTGACCATCGTCTCGAGCGGATTCGTGTTCTCCGAGCCCGCGCCCGTCGACGCGCTCACCATCGCCTTGATCGTGCTGCTGCCGGTCGTTGGGCTCGTGGTGTTCAACCCGATGCTCCTCGCCTATTTCTCGCTGTGGACGGTTGCCGGCGCTTCGGCCGTGCTCGCCGCTACGCTGTCGCTCGACCTCGGCCTCACGCTGACCCACGTCGGCGTCACGCTCTATCTGACCCTCGCCTCCGTGGTGTTCGCCGGCTTCATCGCCAAGAGCCCGTGCGCCCACAGCGAACTCATCCTCAAGGCATGGACATGGGCCGCCGTCGTTGCGGCCGCGACGGGGCTCGTCGGCTATTTCGGGCTTCTGCCGGGGGCGTACGAGCTTTTCACGAAGTTCGACCGCGCCAGCGGCACCTTCAAGGACCCGAACGTGTTCGGACCGTTCCTGGTGACGCCGTTGATCTACATGGTGCACGTGGCCCTCCATCGGCCCTGGCACCGCATGCCGGCCCCGCTCGCAGTCGCAGGCCTGCTGATGCTGACCGTGCTCCTCTCCTTCTCGCGCGGAGCCTGGATGAACCTCGCGGTCGCGCTCACAATCTTCGGCTATCTGATCCTGCTGACGAGCCGCCGCGCCATCACGCGCGTAAAGCTCATGGCGCTGTTAGTGGGGGGCATGCTGTTCACCGCAGGCCTCCTTACGGTCGCGCTCAGCACCGACACCATCTCCGATCTCCTTACGCAGCGGTCGACGCTGCAGATGGAGTACGACACCGGCACCGAGGGCCGCTTCGGCGGACAGCAGAAGGCGATCGGCCTCATCGCCGAGAACCCGCTCGGGCTCGGCGCTCTGGAGTTCGGCGAGCGCTATCACCCCGAGGAGGTGCACAACGTCTATCTGAGCATTCTCCTCAACGCCGGCTGGCTGGGCGGCGGCGTCTATTGGATCCTCGTCGGGCTAACCGCGGTGCTCGGTTTCCGCCACGCGTTGAAGCCAACGTCGACACAGCCGCTGTTCCTCATCGTCTACGCGGCCTTCATCTCGAACGCGCTCGAGGGCGTCATCATCGACAGCGATCACTGGCGCCACTTCTACCTGCTGGCGGCCATGGTCTGGGGCATGATGAGCGTGCGCACGGTTGCCCAGCCGGCGATCGAGGCGGCTTGGAAGGCCGTCTCTCCGCGACGCGTGGCCGGGCCGCGTCCTGTCGCGCCCCTGCGCCGGCGACGCGCTCCTCGCATCGTCGGTGCGCTGGCGTTCGCCTGACCAGATCTCAGCGCAAGAGCCGCAGGTGGTTGTCGAAGGAGCGGCCTGGGAACGAGGCCGTCTTCAAGTGGCCATGGTCCGGCGTCTCGGTCTCGAGCACCCCCAACCCCGAACTCAGCGCAAACTCCGATTGTGAAACGCTGGTAAGACCGCATCCGTCGGTGAGCTGCGTCTCGCCGATGATCGCTGCGCGCTCGGTGTCGACATAGATAATGCGGCCCGCGCGCGGCGCCGAGGCCGCGAGCACGCGTCTATCGCCACTGATCGCCACCGCCCCGATGTAGCCGGCAAGCGCTGCACCCCGAGGGGTCTCGGGTTCGATGATGCGTAGCGGCGCGTCGATGCCGGCGTAGCCGACGAGCTCGGGCGTCTCCGCCACCTCACCCTCCCACTGGGCACCGAACCAAACGGCGCCGCGCGCATCCGCCGCGATGTGGCGGATCGAGAGCTTGTGCAGGTCGCGTTCCTGCTTGTGCTGGGCGATGAGGTCGCCGGTCGCGCTGTCGATGAAGACGAGCGAGGGCATCATGGTGCCGATGTTGAGCTTCTCGCGCCCCGTCCCGCCCGGCTCGACATGGGTCTCGATCCCGCCGTTGGCGACGGCGAGCGTTCTACCATCGGCGAGCAGGATCACCTCGTGCGGACCGATCCCGAACGTCTTCATCTCGCCGATGCGCTTATAGCCCTCAGTAGCACTATAGACGCCGATGAGGCCATCGCGCGTTTCATTGTCGTGCTCGGTTGCGTAGAGCAGGCGCCCGTCGGCAGAGAAGACGCCGTGGCCGTAAAAGTGGCGGTTGGGCGGGGTCGTGAACAGCACTGGCTCGCGCCGCCCGTGCACGTCGAAGGCAAGCGCGAACGAGCCCGGCCGGCGCGCGAACACCACGGCCTCGCCGCGCGGCGCGTCGAGCGCGATGTCGTGCCCCCGGTCTTTCAGCGGCAGCTCACGCACGATCGACCCGTCGAGCCGCAGGATTGCGACGGAGTAGGTGGCATCCGGTCTCCGACATGCCGCGATAAAGTCGCCGGCCTCGACTTGGCTTGCCCCATCGACCGGGACGAGATCAGCAAGGGTGCGCGTTGCCGAACCAACGGCCAACGCCGTGCCGATCAGAAAGCTGCGCCGGTCAATCGCCATCGAGCTCGTTGAACCCTATCGTGAGGCCAGCCGCCGGAGCGAGCTCGCGGCCGACGAGTTTGCGAATGCCTTCCAGGTGAAAGCGCACCATGCGCAACTCGCGCTCGCGTTCGGGATCGTCCGGCTCACCGCGGCCCTTTTCTATCGCGGCCGGGGCATCATGCGCGAGCCTCTCCCAGGCTTGCGCTATCCAGCGCGGCATCCACGCTTTGTCTTCGGGGACTTGAGCGCCGAGTCCGAGCGTATCGTAGAGCGCCTGAAGCGACCCGATCTCGGCCGCGGCATAGCGGGCGCTCAAGCCCGCGGCCCCGAATGGAAGCTGCGCTGGCTTCCCGGCCGCCTGAGCGCCGGCAGGCGCGAGCGGCGCCAGTTGACGGTCCTGGATCATCTGCAGCCCGGTCACCAGAGCGCGGGCGAACTCGGCCGGCGGCTCGGGCGCCGTCTTGTAGCTCGCATTGTCCGCGCCCGGTGCGAGCATGCGTGCGCGCCAGCCCTGGTCGCCCTTCCATTCCGAAACGAGATCGCGGGCGATCCCTTGCAGGTTCTTGGCGATGGCTACGGCGAGGCGGCAGCGATAGCGCCCATCCTCGTCGTCGGTTGTGATCGGCGGCTTGGCCGTGAGCAGACTCTCGAGCGCCGGCAAGCCCTGCACGGCAGCACTCTTTCCGGCAAGCACATTTGGGTCGAGCACAGTCGCGTCGCGATGCCCAATCAACGCCCCGAGCTGGCGCTGCATGAACCCGCGCGGATCGGGCCAGAACGAGATGCGCTCCGGACGCCCGGTCACCGCCAGGGGCCCGAAGCGCAAGAACTCGATCTCGGCCCAGGCCAGCACGGTCGTGTCGAAATCGCGCCGCACCGCCGGGAGCTGATCAGGGTGCCCTCCACATGATGCATCGAGATCGCCAGCGAGCTTTGCGGCTGCCTCTTGAAAGGCTTCGAAGCGCGGGAGGAGATATTTGTCGACGACCTTTGCCGTCGTCTCGGGGAGACCCGCCGCCGGCGCTTCGGTGGCGCTGGCAATTCCGGGGGCCCGAGCAATGGCCAACGCGATCGCGAGACCGACAGCACGCCAAGACTTCGCCTTCAGCACGACCCGCCCTCACCCGATGCGCACGCGACTCATTGTGGCTTCGCGGACCCCTCTATGGTCTGTCGAAAAGGGCAAAGTACCACCCTTGCTGCCGCGCCACAGCGTCGCGCCGAGCAAAGGCATTGGTCACAACTTGCCCGTTTCAGAATATTCTTGACTTTGCGAGTACGAATTCATTCTGATCCCGCTAATGTTGCCCGCCGTCACCTGATGCGACGGGTCCCGCAAGCGGGATTTTCGAGAGGACATTCATCCTATGCGTATCATGCGCAGATCGCTCGTCGCCGCAATGGCAGGCGCCGCCCTGTTCGCTGGAGCCGCGTGCGCCGACCCGGCCCCGGATGTCGCTGCCGTGATCAAGACTTACGCCGACATTGCGGAAGCGAGCTACGCGGACGCGGCCGCCGGCGCGCGCCAGCTGCAGGCGGCCGTCAACACCCTCATCAAAGAGCCAACGGAGGCGAATTTGAAGGCGGCGCGCGAGGCCTGGAAGGCAGCCCGCATCCCCTACATGCAGACCGAAGGCTTCCGCTTCGGCAACAAGATCGTTGACGACTGGGAAGGCCGCATCAACTCCTGGCCGCTCGATGAGGGCCTCATCGACTACGTCTCCACCGACTACAGCAATCAGTCCTCAGCGAACGATCTTTACGTCGCCAACGTCATCGCCAACACCTCAATCAAGATCGCGGGCGAAGAGGTCGATACCTCCAAGATCACAAGAGCACTCTTGACCGACAAGCTGCAGGAGGCGGGCGGCGTCGAGTCGAACGTCGCCACCGGCTATCATGCCATCGAGTTCCTACTCTGGGGCCAGGACCTCAACGGCACCGGGCCCGGCGCCGGCAACCGGCCTGCGACCGACTACGATGTCAGGAACTGCACGGGCGGCCATTGCGATCGCCGCGCGCAGTACCTGCACACGGCGACCGACCTTCTCGCCGACGACCTCGCTTGGATGGCGGAGCAATGGAAGCCCGATGGCGCGGCGCGCAAGGCGGTCCTCGCGGACAACGGTCAGGCCGGGCTCGTTGCGCTGTTCAAGGGACTGGGCAGCCTCTCCTATGGTGAGATGGCGGGCGAGCGCATGAAGCTCGGCCTTCTCATCCACGATCCGGAAGAGGAGCACGACTGCTTCTCCGACAACACGCACAACTCGCTCTACTACGACGCCGTCGGCATCAAGAACGTCTATCTCGGCACCTATAAGCGCACCGACGGAGGGGTCATATCGGGCCCCAGCGCCTCCGATCTCGTGCGCGCAAAGTCGCCGGAGACGGATGCGCGCACGCGCGCTGCCCTCGATGCAACGATCGACCGCATGTCCGCCATCGTGAAGCACGCAGAGGCTGGCGAGGCTTATGATCAGCTCATCGGCGAGGGAAATACCGAGGGCAACGCCATCGTCGAGGCGGCAATCTCCGCGCTCATCGCGCAAGCCAAGGAGCTCGAGCGCGGCATCGCGGTGCTCGACCTAAAGGCCATCGAGTTCGAGGGCTCCAACAGTCTCGACAGCCCCGATAAGGTGAAGCTGCTCAAGCAGTCGCGCATCGAGTAGCCGGAGTGCCAACATGGGGCCTCGCCGCGCACCACGGCAGCGAATGGAGCCGATGGTCTCGTTGCATGATCGACCGGAATAAACCGCCGCCGCGGCTGGCGCTGTCGGTCGGTCCGGGGCTGATCGCAGTCGGCATTGCCGCACTTGTGAGCGCGGGCGCGGGCGTGGCCGGCAGCAAGCTCGAGCAGCAGGCGGTGGCCCTGCCGAAGACCGCCCCGCCCGATGAAGCAGACGAGGCGTTCCCCGGCGGCACCGCGACGACGAACGAGAGCATCGACACCCACGAGGCGTTCTCGCATTTCTCGCACGGCATCGGCTTTGAGGGCGAGGCGCGCTTCAAGGTCGGCAACGCCATCTTCCGCAAGCTCTGGGTCTCCGCGCCCTCCTCGACCACGGGGTCGGACGGGCTCGGGCCGCTCTATAACTCCCGCTCCTGCCAGAGCTGCCACATCAAGGACGGGCGCGGCCACCCGCCCAACGGCAACTATCCGCAAGACACGGCGGAATCGATGTTCCTGCGCCTCTCCATTCCGCCTGAGACCGACGAGCAGCGACGGCTTATTGCCGAGCACAAGGTCAACACCATCGACGAGCCGACCTACGGCGGCCAGCTGCAGGAGACGGCGATCCAAGGTTTCGACAACGAAGGCCACATGCACATCACCTACGAGGAGGTGCCCGTTAAGCTCGGCGATGGAGGCACGGTCAGCCTGCGTCGCCCGACCTACTCGATCGCCGATCTGAAGTATGGCCCCCTGCACCCTGAGACCATGATCTCACCGCGCGTTGCTCCGCCCATGATCGGGCTTGGCCTCATCGAGGCGATCCCGGAGGAGCAGATCCGCGCGCACGCCGATCCCGACGACAAGGACGGCGATGGCATCTCCGGGCGCACCAACGAGGTCTGGTCGATTGAGGACCAGCGGCTCGAGCTCGGCCGCTTCGGATGGAAGGCCGGTACTCCCTCGATCCGCCAGCAGAGCGGCGCGGCGTTTGCGGGCGATATCGGCATTTCCAACCCGGTCGTGCCCAAGGCTTCGGGCGACTGCACAAAGGCGCAGACCTTTTGCCTCAACGCCCCCAACGGCAACAGCGAGCGCGACGGTGGCTTGGAGATCGGCCAGAAGCTGTTCGACATGGTCGTGTTCTACGCGCAGAACCTAGCAGTACCGCCGCGGCGGAACTCCACCGATGCAAAGGTCGCGAGCGGCAAGGCGCTCTTCTATGCCCTCAACTGCCAGGGCTGCCACACTCCCTCCTTCACTACCGGCAAGGTCGAGGGCCAGCCGCAGTTGAGCAACCAGAAGATCTGGCCCTATTCCGATCTATTGCTGCACGACATGGGCGAAGGGCTCGCGGACAATCGCCCCGAAGGGATGGCCGACGGTCGCGAGTGGCGCACGGCGCCGCTGTGGGGCTTGGGCCTCACGCAGCTTGTTAACGGGCACACGCTGTTCCTGCACGACGGGCGCGCGCGCAACATCGAGGAAGCGATCCTCTGGCACGGCGGGGAAGCGCAGGCCTCCCGCGACGGCTTTGCGGCCCTCTCTCAAGACGAGCGCGAGGCACTTCTGGCATTCGTCGCCTCGCTCTAGGCCTCTATTGCGCGTTGGCAGTCTTGCGCACTTGGAACTTGCCGCTCATGTCGACGATGGGCTGATCGCTCTTGGTCGACAGCTTCTTGATCTCCTTGCCGTCGAAATCAAACTTGGCGAGATCGACCATGCGGATCGTCTGATCGTCATAGGTCTTGTAATAGAAGCGCAAGTTCTGCGGATCGCGCATGGTGGTGATCATGGTCATGTCGTAATAGGTCTTGCCGTCCGCGCTCTCGCGGGCCGCACCGATCGGGATGTCGAAGTTGTTGAGGATGTGGAACCCCTTGAGAATTCCCTCCGCGGTATTGGCGGCGGGAATCGCGGTGGCGCTGAACACGGTCGCGCGCACGAAGCGCGAGGGCGGCGTGAGGTCGCCCGGCAGGCCGTAGAGCCCAGCGCCCATGCCGAACGGGGCGAAGGTCTTCTTATCGAGCGTCACGGCGGGGACGTCACGCGGGCTGAGCGACACGAAGTTGCGCAGGTTCGTCATGTGCCATTCGAAGTTCGGTGAGTTAGTGAGCACGCCGAGCGGATTGTCGTTGAGCACGAGCTTGCCCTTCAAGGGCTCGATCACCAGGCTCTTGCCGCTCTTGTCGTAGACGATCCAATGGAAGGGCTGTGGCTGCGGCGGCCAGCCGGGCAAGAGCGTCGGCGCTACGACCACCTCGTCGCCCTCGATCGCCTTGCGCACCTCGTCGACGCTGCTGAACTGCGTGAGGATCCAGTTGGAGAAATCTGCCGCCGACATCGACTTCGACTGGTTGTCGGTGCTCGTGGCGGTGTACTCGGCAAAGGTCGGGAAGAAGAAGGCGCCGACCGCGAGACCCTTCTCGTTGAGACCGTCCATGATGGCAAGGTTGCCGAACAGGATGCCACCCGTGGCGGCGTACTTCGACGTCCACGTCTTGCCGGCGCCGAGCGGCGTCTGACCGACGAAATCATACCCGCGCGGCACGAAGACGAGATCCATCTCGAGCGGCATGCCGAACTCGACGGTGCGCCCGTGCACGATGGTGCCATCCGCGTTCTTGAGGAGAATTCCGGTGCAAGCGTCGGCGGTGGTCGCGGCCGTGAAAGTCATCGCCGCGGCGGCGGCGATGCCGCGGAAAAACGTGCGGGTCCGGTTCATGAGAGCATGCTCCGTTGGGCGGGCGCTTAAGCCCGATGGTAAGCCCTCCGGATACCAGCTCTTGTTTTAGGTCTGGTGAGGCGGCCTGATCGAATTGCAGGCATCGCCCGAGCTTTGCCGACCCGGCCATTCCCTAGGTTATGAGCAGTTTTTGAGCAGGATCCTGCTGAAGTGACAAACGAGCCACACCAATCCGAGTTAATATCACCCGGCCCGGAGCAGCCAATCAGAGCTCAACCAACGGCTCCGGCTAGGGGAGATTACAATGGGTATCGTCACCGCTCTTGCGGTCAGCATCGGCCTTTTAGGCGGCGTTGCGACTTATCTCTATCTTTCGGACTTCCTGGGCCTTGGCCTGCAGATCTGGGCAGCCTTCATCGCGTGGGCGAGCTTCTATCACTGCGGCGGCAAGATTCAGGGCTTCACGTCGAGCATCCTCGCCAACCTGTGGGGCATCGTGTGGGGCGTGCTCACGCTACTTGCCATCTCGCGCGTGGGCCTTGGCGCATCGCTGCCGCCCAACGTCTGGCCGGCCATTTGCGTCGCCGTCGGCGTCGGCCTCATGATCCTCGGCTCCAACATCCCGATCTTCTCGGCAATTCCTGCCACGGTCTACGGCTTCGCCGCCTTCGTCGCGTTCGCGTTGCTGAAGGCGGGAACCGACGGGTTGACGGAACCGACGGTGCAGAATCCGGCGGCGGTCATCGCACTTTCGATGATCGGAGGCGCGATCTTCGGCATCATCTCGGAAGCTCTCGCCGGCGCTCTCGCAAAGTCGGCGTAAGAGAGCCGAGCCGCCGGTCTTCATCTAGGGGTCCGGCGCTCGCGCCGGACCCGACGCGGCCACGTTTCAGCGCCGCGCGCGATGCGCGCGGTAACGCTGAATTAGTGCATTGGTCGAGCTATCGTGCTCGAGCGGCAGCTCGGATGCCGCTGTGAGCTCAGGCACGATGCGGTTTGCTAGCACCTTGCCAAGCTCAACCCCCCACTGATCGAACGAGTCGATCGCCCAGATCGCCCCCTGCGTGAAGGTAGCGTGCTCGTAAAGCGCGACGAGCGCCCCGAGCGTGCGCGGATCGAGGCGGTCGGCCAAGATCATGTTGGTCGGCCGGTTGCCTTCCGCCACGCGGAACGGGATTTGCGCCGGCGCCACGCCTTCGGCTGCGAGCTCAGCCGCGGTCTTGCCGAACGCCAGCGCCTCCGCTTGGGCAAAGAGGTTCGCCATCAACAGGTCGTGGTGGTCGTGCAGCTCGCTCAGCGGCTCGAGGAAGCCGATGAGATCGCAGGGGATGAGCTTCGTCCCCTGGTGGATGAGCTGATAGAACGAGTGCTGGGCGTCGGTGCCGGGCTCGCCCCAGAAGATCGGTCCCGTCTCGTAGCGGACGCGCGTCCCGTCGAGAGCGACCGACTTGCCGTTGCTCTCCATCTGTAGCTGCTGGAGGTAGGCGGGAAACCGCGCGAGCGGCTGAGCGTAGGGGATGACGCCGACGGCCTCGGCCCCGAAGAAATTGTTGTACCAGACGGTCAAGAGGCCGAGCAGCACGGGCAGGTTCTTTGCGAAGGGCGCGGTGCGGAAGTGCTCGTCCATGGCGTGGAAGCCGTCGAGCATGGCGCGGAAGTTCTCCGGCCCGATCGCAATCATGGTGGAGAGACCGATCGCGGAATCCATGGAGTAGCGCCCGCCGACCCAGTCCCAGAACCCGAACATGTTGGCCGGGTCGATGCCGAACGTCTCCACCGCAGCACGGTTGGTGGAGACGGCGACGAAGTGGCGGGCAACGGCCGCCGGCAAGCCGAGCTTCTCGATGAGCCACGCACGTGCGGTCGCCGCATTCGTCATGGTCTCGAGCGTGGTGAAGGTCTTCGACGAGACGATGAACAGCGTCTCCGCGGCCTCGAGACCCTGTGTCGCCTCGGCAAACGCGGTGCCATCGACGTTGGAGACGAAACGCAAGGTGAGACCCCGGTCGCTGTAACGACGCAAGGCCTGATAAGCCAGCTCAGGCCCAAGATAGGACCCGCCGATGCCGAGGTTGATCACGTTCCGGATGCGCTTGCCGGTGTGGCCAGTCCAGGAGCCGTCGCGCACCTTGTTGGTGAAGGCCGCCATGCGGTCGAGGACCGCATGCACGTCGGAGACGACATTCTTGCCGTCGACCTCGATGACCGCTCCGCGCGGGGCACGCAGTGCGGTGTGCAGCACCGCGCGCTGCTCGGTGGTGTTGATCTTGTCGCCGCGGAACATGGCATCGCGCCGCGCCGCGACCCCGCGCTCCTCGGCGAGGCGCACGAGAAGCCTCATAGTCGTGTCGCTGATGCGGTTCTTCGAATAATCGAGCACCAGCCCGGCGCCCTCGGCGGTGAAGCGCTCGGCGCGGCCCGCATCCTCGGCGAACATCTGCCGAAGGTGCTTGTCCTTGATTTGGGCGTGGTGGTCGGCGAGCGCTTGCCACGCCGGGGACCCGGTCGGCGCCTCCCCCATTCGGGTCTCCTATTGCAGGGCTTTCGACTTGCCGTCGATGGACTTCAACAGATCCTGCCACGACTTGACGAAGGCCTTGGCGCCGTCGACCTGCAGCTGCCGCCCCAGCGCGTCGATGTCGATGCCGGCGCTCCCGAATTCGCCCAGCACCTTGGCGCTGTCGCCGCCATCAGCGGTGACGAGACTGCCAACGGTGCCGTGATCGGCGAAGGCCAGCAGTGTCTCGTCCGGCATGGTGTTCACCGTGTTCGGGGCGGCGAGCGCGGTAATGTACATGGTGTCGGGCAGCTTCGGGTCCTTGGTGCTGGTGCTCGCAAACAGCAGCCGCTGCGGGCGGGCGCCTAGGTTTTCCAGCCGCTGCCAGCGGTCGCTATCGAGCAGCTCGCGGTAGGCGCGATAGGCCTGCTTGGCAACGGCAATGCCGAGCTTGTCACGCAACCGCTCGCTCACCTTCTCCGTGATGGCCCGGTCCCAGCGGGAGATGAACACGGAGGCAACCGAGCGCACGTCGGGGGAGAGGCCCGCGGCGATGCGCCGTTCGAGCCCCTTCATGTAGGCATCGGCCGCCGCGAGGTAGTCGTTGCTGGAGAACAGAAGCGTCACGTTGACGGAGACGCCGGCGAAGATCGACTCCTCGATCGCCGGCAGGCCTTCCTTGGTGCCCGGGATCTTGATGAAAAGGTTCGGCTTGCCGGCACGATCATAGAGGCGCTTGGCCTCGGCGATGGTGGCCTTGGTGTCGTAAGCGAGCAGCGGCGACACCTCGAGCGACACCCAGCCGTCGACGCTCGCCGTGCGCTTGTGCACCGGCAGGAACAGGTCGGCCGCGCGCTTGAGGTCATCGAGCGCGAGCTCGAAGAACAGCGCCTCGCCCGTCAGCCCCGATTTGACGAGCTTGCGGATGGCGTCGTCGTACCAAGCGCTCTTGGCCACCGCCTTCTCGAAGATGGTCGGGTTGGAGGTGAGCCCCGTGACTGACAGCTCATCGATGTATCTTTGCAGCCGGCCGCTATCCAGCATGTCGCGCGTGATGTCGTCGATCCATAGGCTTTGCCCGATATCGTGAAGCTTTTGCGTCGCCTTCACGGGCTTCTCCCCGATGAGTTGTTGAGACCACAGGCCCTATAACCTCGGGCCACCAGCCGCCAACCGTCATATCAGCCAGGGGGAGCGCTCGCCGCAAGCCCGATGTCGCGCTACGCGCGCGGCGCCTCGATGAAAAGGCCATATCTGGGCTTCTTCCGGCCGGAGAACGGACGCCACCCGGCACTGGAGTGCAGCCGGCTCGTCGCTTTCATCGTCGCGGGTGACGGCAAGCGGGAGATCTTGGACCGCGTGCTGTCCGGCGACGCGCGCACCCCGGACGGGCGTTTGCGCCCGATCGGCGACACGCTTTGGCTGGTCGATCGAGCCGCTGCCGGGCGCTGGTACTAAGTCGCGGCGCAACCGAGCGGCAACGGGCATTGGCCCCAGGACGGCTATTTGGCCGGCTCGCCTCGTCCCGCCACCACCAACTCGCCCCCGGCGCATTATCGCGGCATGATACCGGGGTATACACGAGCGCATAGAATCACCGGAGCGCACCGCTTGACCGCGAAGCCCGCACAGCACCCGTTGCGCCAGCGCGTGGCGCGCGCCGTGGAGGCCGTCAAGGCCGCGCTCTGGCCGGCGCCCGCCGCAGATGGCGCCACGCAAGAGGAGATCGCCGCTAAGGCGCGCGAGTTCGCGCCCGTGGTCTGGTTGCTCGGCAAGGTGCAATCGGGCAAGACTTCCCTCATCCGCGTTTTGACCGGCTGCTCCACGGCCGAGATCGGCGACGGCTTCCGCGCCTGCACAACCACGTCCCGCATCTTCGATTTTCCCGAGGAGGCGCCGCTCGTGCGCGTTCTCGACACGCGAGGGTTGGGCGAGGCCGGATACGACCCGGCAGAAGACCTTGCCTTCGCCGAGGTCCGAGCGCACCTCGTCATCGTCACAATGCGCGCGCTCGATGCCCAGCAGGAGGCCATCGTCGATGTCGTCCGCCTGATCCGCCGGCGCCATCCGGGATGGCCCATCATCGTCGTGCAGACGGCTTTGCACGAGGGATACCCGCCGGGCGCGCGGCATATAGAGCCTTATCCGTTCACGACGGACAGTGCGGCCACCCTCGCCGCTGCCGGCGTCAGCTCGGACCTTCTGCGCAGTCTCATGCGTCAGCGCTCTCTCTTCAGTGACATCCCGGGCAATGGCGCCATCGTGTTCGTGCCCGTCGATTTCACGCTGCCCGAGGACGGCTGGCTCCCTGTCGACTACGGGCATGAGGCCCTCGTTGCCGCGCTGCAGAGCGTCGCGCCAACCACCGTCGCCACCGCACTCGCCAACCTCACCGGCAGCGCCGCCGATGCTCTCGCCGACCGTGCCCACCCGCACGTGCTCGGATATGCCACCGCGGCCGGGGCAGCGGACCTATGGCCGGTCGCCGGCGTCGCGCTGGTGCCGGCGATTCAGGTCAAGCTCATTCACACACTCGGCGTCATTTATGGCGTCGTCTGGGACCGCCGTGCGCTTACCGAGTTCGCCGGCGCGCTCGGCGCCACGACGCTGCTGCGCGTCGCCTCAGGCTTTGGCGCACGCGAGCTCGCCAAGCTCGTCCCCGTGTACGGGCAAACCGCAGGAGCGGCCGCTGCGGCGGGCATGAGCTTCGCCACCACGTATGCGCTCGGCAAGGCCGCGTGCTATTTTCTCAAGCGCCGCAAAGCCGGCACCAGCGATCCCGCCGGCGTCGCGCAGGCCTACAAGGACGCGCTCGGCTCCGCCCTGCGGCTTGCGCGTGAAAGAGGCATCTCCAGCCCCCGGGACTTGAAAGACGCAAGATGAGCCTGCCCACTCGCGCCCTGTCCTATTTGCGCGCCGCGATGGTGATCCTCGCGCTTACGGTGCCTCTCATCTCCCTCGTTCT
Source organism: Hyphomicrobium sp. (assembly GCA_035517115.1). Lineage (GTDB taxonomy): Bacteria > Pseudomonadota > Alphaproteobacteria > Rhizobiales > Hyphomicrobiaceae > Hyphomicrobium_A. The sequence continues at coordinate 4,614 of DATIZL010000062.1, read as the reverse complement.
GTTGGGATCGCTCTGGCTTTGGCAGCACGGGTATGTGCTCTATTGGGCCATCGCGGCCTGTGTCGTCACGCTGTCGGCCTACGCGGCGGAACGATGGATCCTGCGCGACGCGGTGAAGCGGGCACCTCCGCTCGAGGAGCCGGAGAATGCGCCCGATCCCTTGTGGAATGCGCGCGAGACAGCCGCCTGGAACGCGGTGCTCCGTATCATCGAGACGCTCGAGCCCGCCAAGCTCAACAGCCGCGACGCCGTTCTCGCCCTTGGTACGCGCACGGTGGATGCCGTCGCGCGAGAGATGCACCCGGGCGAGAAGGACCCGCTGTGGAAGTTCACGGTCCCGGAAGCGCTTGCCCTCATCGAGCGCGTGAGCTCCGAGCTCGGGCCGCTCGTGCGCGAGAGCATCCCGCTCGGTGACCGCCTCACCGTCGGTCAGCTGATGACCATTTACCGCTGGCGATCGATCATCGGCGTCGCCGAGTCCGCCTTCGATCTTTGGCGCATCGTCCGCTTGTTGAATCCGGCGTCCGCGCTCACACAGGAGATGCGCGAGAACGTGACACGCCAGCTCTACGACTGGGGCCGCGAGGAACTCGCCCGCCGGCTCGCGGCGGCTTACGTGCGCGAGGTTGGGCGCGCCGCGATCGATCTCTACAGTGGGCGCTTGAGCGTGCCGGCTGCGACCTTGGCGACGCACGTCACCAAGGCGACGCGGGAGGACCGCGCCGAGCCCGCTCTCGCGGAGCCGCTGCGGGTGCTGATCGCCGGCCAGGTCGGGGCCGGCAAATCGAGCCTCGTCAACGCACTCGCGGGCGAGGTCAAGGCTGCGGTCGATGTGCTTCCAGCTACGAAAGGGTTCACGGCCTACGAGCTAAAGCGTCAGGGCTCTCCTGAGGCGTTGCTGATAGACAGCCCCGGCTTGGGCATGGATGCAGACGAGACGGCTGCACTCCTCAAGGAAGCGGACCACTGCGATCTCGTGCTGTGGGTCATCTCGGCGACGCGCCCCGACCGCGAGGCAGACCGCAAGGCACTCGGCGCGCTGCGAGACCATCTCACCGCGCGCTTCGAGCGGCGCCAGCCGCCGGTCCTTTTGGTGCTCACGCATATCGACCAGCTCCGCCCCTTTCAGGACTGGAAGCCGCCCTACGACCTGGAAGGCGGCTTAGAGTCCAAGGCGCAGTCGATCCGTCAGGCGCTGCAGGCCGTTTCGGAGGACGTCGGCGTTCCCATCGAATCCGCCGTGCCCGTGTGCCTCGATCCCGGACGCGGCGTCTATAACGTCGACACGCTGTGGGCAAAGATCCTCGATGTGATGCCGGAGGCGCAAAGCGCGCGCCTCCTGCGCGTGCTCCTTGCGGCGGGCAGCGAGGGCCGCTGGCGGCGGCTGTGGTCGCAGGCGGTCAATGCCGGCCGCGTCATGACGCACGTCTTGACCACCAAGTCCTGACTAAAGTGGGTAAGCGCGGCATCGAAGGCATCGATAGGCTACCTCATCGCTGATACGCTGCCAGCGTAGGGCGTCGGGCAGCAAGCACCGCAGCGACGGCAGGCATCGGGGGGTTCCCAGCTCTATGATCTTGTTTGGGATGATCGGCTACGTCCTCTTGCAGTTTGCCATCGGTGTCTGGGTATCGCGGCGCGTCAAGAACGAGACCGACTACATTCTCGCCGGCCGCAGCCTCGGGCCTACGCTCGTCGCCTTCTCGGTGTTCGCCACCTGGTTCGGCGCCGAGGCGATCGTCGCCACCTCGGGTGAGGTCTACGACAAGGGGCTGTCGGGAGCGCTGGTAGATCCGCTCGCCTACGGCCTCGCCGTGATCGCGGCAGGTGCGCTCTACGCTGCCTTCCTATGGCGCCAGGGCGTCTCGACGTTTGCGGATGCATTTCGCGCGCGCTTCTCCCCAGCCGTCGAGAAGCTCGTGGTGATCGTACTGCTGCCGGGGTCGGTGTTCTGGGCGGCGGCGCAGATCCGCGCTTTCGGGCAGGTGCTGGCGTCGGGCTCGGGCATGCCGTTGGCAACCGCCATCACGGTTGCAGCGGTCCTCGTCGCCTCTTATTCGGCGGTCGGCGGCCTCCTCGCCGACGCCGTGACCGACGTGCTGCAGGGCTTTGCCGTCATCAGCGGCCTGATTGTGCTGACCATCGCCGTCGCCTACGCTAGCGGCGGCGTGACGACCGTGCTCTCGCATGTGGAGCCCGAGCGCTTGCGCGTCCTCACCGCCACCGACGAAGCCCCGCTCCAGCGCATCGAACAGATCGCCGTCGCCTTCTTCGGCTCGTTCGTGGCCATCGAGCTCATCTCGCGCTTTCTCGGCGCCCGCTCCGCCGCCGTCGCCGCGTGGGGCACCATCCTCGGCGGCACCATGTACATCGTGATCGGCGCGCTCCCCGTGTTCCTCGGCCTCGCCGCCCAGACGCTGGTGCAGACCGACCCCGCAATCGCGGCCAAGCTCACCGACTCTGAGCGCACCGTCTCGGTGCTGTCGGAGCACTTCCTGCCGAGCTGGCACTACGTCATCTTCGGCGGCGCGTTGATTTCGGCGATCCTGTCGGTGGTGCACTCGGCGCTACATGCCTCCGGTGCGCAGGTCTCGCACAACATAGTCGTGCGTGTCGTGCCGACCATGGGCGGCCGCGAGAAGCTGATCGCTGCGCGCATCAGCGTCGTGGTGCTGACGGCCATCGCCTTCGTGCTGGCGCTCACGTCGGAGCGCATCAAGGAGCTCGTCGAGATCGCCTCGGCCTTCGGCAGCGCCGGAGTGTTCGTCTCCGCCGCCTTCGGGCTCTTCACCCGCATCGGCGGCCCGCTCAGCGCCGCCCTTTCCATCTGCCTCGGCACCATCGTGTGGGCCTTGGGGCACTTCGTGTTAGCGTGGCCGACACCCTACCTCATCGCGATTGCCTGCTCCGGCGTGGCCTACCTCGCCGCGAGCTTGTGGCAGCCGGAACCTCTGAGGGATGACGGCCGGAGCGGGGAGATTTGAGCTCACGAGACCGAGCCCAGCCCCCAGGGCAACGAGCGCTTGTTGACGCTCAGCAAGCTGGAGAGCAGTGTAGAGAGGGTTAGACGGGTGGCTGCCATGTTTTCCAGTGGGGTCTGGAAATGCAGTGTGCTACCCCGCATAGAGTGCTTGCACCTTTCGGTCGCTCTAGAAGAGCAGGATCAGCTGTTAGGCTCTTGACGGTTGCAGCATCGGCTTGGGCTGTTGCCTCGGCCGCCAACGCGGATCGCTTCAGCTACCGTGACGACCGCGAATGTGCCGACACTCCCCACGCTGAAGCTGCGATCTCAGCCTGCACGCGACTGTACGAGAGCGGCACACTCGGCCCGTTAAATCGAGCCATCGCTCTCGGCAATCGAGGAGCAGCGCTGAAGTTTCTTGGCCGATATGACCACGCTGTGGGCGACTTTACGGTCGCCATTGGTCTCGATCCGCGCAATCCTCAGTACTTCTGTCAACGCGGCGACGTCCTCCGGAAGAAGCGAGCATTCAAGGATGCGATCGCTGACTATACGGCTGCTTTGACGCGAGCTCCGGGTTCCATCTGTGCTTATCAAGGTCGCGCTCAGGCCTACCTCGCTCAGGGCAGTACAGGGCAGGCGCTTGCTGACGTTGCGAGAGCCTTGCGGGCAAAACCTGCCAGCTTCCAGTTGCTCGTCCTTCGCGGACGCGCCAACAAGCAGGCAAAGCTGTACGAGGCCGCCGTCGCCGATTTCTCGCAGGCTTTGACCTCAAAGTTGCAAAACAGTCTTCGACCCGACGATCGCGCCACGATCCATAGCGAGCGCGCGCTTGTGCTGTTGAAACTGAACCGGTCGGCCGATGCGAGGGCTGACGTGGACGAGGCTTTGCGCATTGCGCCAGAAAACGCATCTGCCATCGCCACCATGGGTTCTATCGAGGAGCAGTCCGGTCGCAAGCCCGAGGCGATAGCTTCCTATAGCCGTGCCCTTGCGATCAAACCCGATCTGGAAGATGCCAAGCGCGGATTGGAGAGACTGACGCTCCCCGAAGCTGCTGTGCTGCCAGCTCCCCCGACAACTCCGGAACCGGCCCTTGAAACGTTGGAAGATCCCGAGCGCAGCTCAGAGAGATTTGCTCCATCGACCGTTGTCCCGCCAGCTCCCACCACGGCTCCCGAACCGGAACTCGGAAGGTCCGCTTCCGTGACGCTCTATAAGATCATAAGTCTGGCTTCGGGCGAGCATCGCACCAGCACGAGCGACTTTTCGAGCCTAGCGCAGTGCCAAGCGGCCATAAGGCTTTTTCACTCCCACGCATCTCTCCGTGACAAGACTCTTCTCTACTGCATCAAACATGCAATATCACCTCTTCCCGAGCGCTGATGGATGGCAGGGGTTGCGATCTAGAGACGGTGGAGAGACGAAAGAACCAGACCGTAAGTCCAAGTCTTGAAGTAGTGGTCGGAGCGGGGAGATTTGAACTCCCGCCCCCAGTCCCCCAGTAAGTAGACTCGCGCAGTTTTGCCGAGCCGCCTCCGCGCTATCCGCACAGCTCGGATGCTCGTTTCGTTTTCCGCGAGACTAACTGAAAGCTGCAACGCACCAGTCCCGCTTGCGCTTTTGACCAAGCCTCGAGCTGGAAAGTCCTG
>DATIZL010000061.1:0-3330 GCA_035517115.1 Hyphomicrobium sp. | reverse complement strand
CAGGCCATTGCCGAGATCTACGACGCCGAGGTGGCGCGCGCCTTTGGCCTAGCGCAAGACAACGTCGTGGTGACGATCCATTGCGGCTCGCGCGGCCTAGGCCACCAGATCGGAACGGAATTTCTAAAGGAGATGGTGATCACTGCGGCGGAAGAGGGCATCGAGCTGCCCGATCGCGAGCTCGCCTGCGCGCCGATCAACTCAGCGGTGGGGGAGCGCTATCTCGGAGCCATGCGAGGCGCCATCAACTGCGTTTTGGCCAATCGCGAGATCCTCGGCCATTACGCGCGGCGCGTCTTTGGGCACTTTTTTCCGGAGTGCGATCTCGAGCTCCTCTACGACGTTTCGCACAATACCTGCAAGGTCGAGCCGCATGCCGTCGACGGCAAACAGCGGGAGCTGTTCGTCCATCGCAAGGGTGCAACGCGGGCCTTCGGACCGGGGCACCCAGCGTTGCCCGAAGAACTGCGCGGGGTAGGGCAGCCGGTGCTCATCGGCGGCAGCATGGGGACGGGCTCCTACATTCTCGTTGGGACGGCAACGAGCGAGCAGAAGGCGTTCTCCTCGGCCTGCCACGGCGCCGACCGCGCGCTCTCCCGGCACGCCGCGCTCAAGCGCTGGAGCGGCCGGGCGCTCATCGACGAGCTCGCCGAGCAAGGCATCGTAATCCGCAGTCCTTCCGCGCGCGGCGTCGCGGAGGAGGCTCCTGGCGCCTACAAGGACGTAGGGGCCGTGGTGGCTGCAGCCGAGCACGCGGGCCTTGCCCGGCGCGTTGCGCGCCTGCGCCCGCTCATTTGCATCAAGGGATGATGCTCTTCCTGCGCGCTCATGCGCATCTGACGGGCCGAACTGATGCCGATCCAGAATGCCGAGATTGCGTCCATGTTCGATCAGATGGCGGACCTGCTCGAGATCGAGGGGGGCAATCCGTTTCGCGCCCGCGCGTACCGAAAGGCGGCAAGGACGATCGAGACGCTGCCCCAGAGCGTGGCCGCGCTCATCGCCGCCAAGAAGGATCTCTCGGAGCTGCCGGGCATCGGCAAGGACCTGGCGGGCAAGATCGCCGAGATCGCCGCCTCGGGCCGGTTCAAGCTGCTGCAGGCACTGAAGCGAAAATTGCCGGGCGAGCTCGGCGAGATGGCGGCCGTGCCGGGACTGGGGCCCAAGCGGGTCAAGCTTCTCTACGATCGCCTGCACATCCGTACGCTCGACAAGCTGCGCCGCGCCGCACGTTCGGGCCGCATCCGCGAGCTCAAGGGCTTTGGCGAGAAGACGGAGGAGAAGATCCTCGCGGCGCTGGAGAAGCCGGTCGTAAAGCAGAAGCGCTTCAAGCTGTCGGTCGCAGAGGAGGAAGCGCAGACCCTCATCGCCTATCTAAAACCCGCCGTCGGCAAGGGGGGAATCGCAGTCGCCGGAAGCTACCGGCGCCGGCGCGAGACGGTCGGCGATCTCGACATCGTGGCGACGGCGCCTAAGACGCATGTCGTCGGGGATCGCCTCATCGCCTACGAGAACGTCGCCGAGGTGCTCGCGCACGGGGCCACGCGCACCACCGTGGTCTTGCGTTCCGGAATTCAGATCGATCTCCGCGTCGTGCCGGCGCACAGCTATGGCGCGGCGCTGCTCTATTTCACCGGCTCAAAGGCCCACAATATCGCCCTGCGCGGCATGGCGAATGAGCGCGGCTGGAAGCTCAACGAGTACGGGCTCTTCGATGCGAACCGTCGCATCGCCGGTGCGACCGAAGCCGAGATCTACAAGAGACTCGGGCTCGACTATGTACCGCCGGAGCTGCGCGAGGACCGCGGAGAGGTCGAGCTTGCCCGCGAACATCATCTTCCCGACCTCGTCGATCTCGGCGACATTCGCGGCGATTTGCACGCGCATACGGACTGGAGCGACGGGACCGCGTCCATTGCCGAGATGGCGGCGGCAGCCAAGGCGCGCGGCTACGAGTACCTCGCCATCACCGATCACAGCCGGCGCGTGACGGTGGCGCATGGCCTAGATCCGGCTCGGCTGTCGCGCCAGATCCGGCAGGTCGATCGGGTCAACGAAAAGCTCGACGGGCTTACGCTCCTGAAGGGGAGCGAGGTGGACATCCTCGCCGACGGGCGCCTCGATCTCCCCGATCATATTCTGTCCCAACTCGACATTGTCGTCGCCGCCGTGCACTACAAATTCGACCTGCCGCGCGCGGCGCAGACCGAACGCATCATCCGCGCCATGGACAACCCCCACGTCACCATCATCGCCCATCCGACCGGGCGGCTGCTCGGAGAGCGCGAGCCCTATGCCATCGATATCGAGCGCTTAGTTTCCGCAGCCAAGGAGCGCGGCTGCTTCTTGGAGATCAATGCAGAGCCGGATCGGCTCGATCTCGATGACGTGCACGCCAAGACCGCCAAGACGATGGGCGTCAAGCTCGCCATCTCCACCGATGCGCATGCGACGCATACACTCGCCTGCATGCGCTTTGGCGTCGATCAGGCGCGCCGCGGCTGGCTCGAGGCCGAGGACGTCATCAATACGCGCTCTCTGGCGCAGCTCCGGAAGCTGATCAAGCGCTAGTGGTACAGGCGTGGACGCTACTCCGACGCCACCTTGATCTTGTTGGTCACGTCGTCGACGCCGAAGATGCACCAGGCATCGTCCTCGGCTCTCCGGCACTCGGTTTCCGTGGGCACCAGTCCAGTGAGCGTCACCGCGCGGCCGCTGACGCCAACCCCGATTTGACTAGCGTCCACGAACGGATCCTTTTCGAGCGCGATGCGCACGGCCTCGGCGATGTGGTCCGGGCCGTCGTCTTCCGGCGGGTCCACAACGATCCCGTTGACGACGTCGCGCGTGCCCGGAACCCACCACGCCATCACCCCTGCGAGGCGCTTGCTCTCCAACCCGGGAACGCGTCCGTTGAGGGTGACAACCCCGTCATTCACCTCGATGTCCAACGACCCATAGGCCTTGGCGGCCGCACCCTGCGCAAGCTCGAAGGATCCGTGACGCCATTCCCTGATGTCGAACCGCTTGAAGGCAGGCTCCTCGATGAAGGCGTCCCGCACGTGGGCCCTTATTTCATGATCGCCCATCTTGCTGGCGCGCGCGACGTGCAGCCGGTCGACGATCCCGCCGATCCCCGGCACCGCCCCGATGCGCTCGAGTGCAAGCTTCTTTACGGCTACGCTCGGAGCCTCCGCCTCGACCGTGACCGAGCCATCTGCATTGAGAGTGAGATGCACGTGCTGCAGCCGGTGGTCGAGCCTGATCTCGCCGCGCAGAGCAGCGCGCACCCGTTCCAGGAGCTGGCTCTCGATGCTCATGTCGTGCCGT
>DATIZL010000060.1:0-30098 GCA_035517115.1 Hyphomicrobium sp. | reverse complement strand
CTTCATCGCACTGTTGCTCGAGGTTGGCTCCGCGTTCGGTATGTATATCGCTTTCAGCCAGTGGCGCCTCTATGAGCGTCACACGCCGGCCGCGCCGCGTATGGCGCCGGTCAGCACCGCTGCGGCAGCGGTGGCGGCCCCCGTTTCCAAGGCCGTTGCGCTAGCAAAGCCGCGTTCCGGCGCGAACGACAACAAGTCGGCGCCGGCCCAGAGACTGATCGCTCCCGCCAACGATGTACAGCGGTACTATAGGGAGCAGGTCGTCGACAACGTAGGATCGAGCGTGACGTTCTCGGAACTTTACGAGAGCTATTGTGACTGGTGTGAGGAGCTTCAGAAGGAACCGTTAGCGCAACCAAACTTTGGCCGAGAGCTCGGTGAGCTCGGACTTCGAAAGGAGAAGATTGCCGGAAGGATTCGTTACATCAACATTGCGCTGGAGCCCACCAGCGAGCTCGAGGAGGATAAGAAGCTGCCGGCCTTAGGCTCGCAGGCGGCCTAGCGATAGGTCTCGACGAAAGGCCGCTACAGAGCGGCCTTTCTCATTTTTGGGAACGCAAGACGAGGAGGGCCGCTTCGCTGCGGCCCATTTTGTTTCCGTGCCCCGCAACGAGCGCCTTGCAATCACCCCGTTGGCCCAAGATGAGGGCGAACGTCAGCTCAGGTCGGCAGGCGCTGCCGATGGACCGGCATTGCGAAGTCCCACGCTCTCGAGAACACGCTTCACGCCCTCGAGCAGCAATGCTGTTACGTTCGACGGGGACGCCGCATTCACAACCCGCACCTTTGCAAGCAAGGGGAAGGGGGAGGGCCCGTCGAGCTCGACGCGAAAGGCTTCGCGGCGATCAACGCTTCCGAACTGGGACTGAAATTCGCTCGGAATCGCGTCGGCGATATTGCCTTTACGTTGCACGCGGCCGAGCACGCGGTTGGCGCCATCGGTAACAATTACTTGGTCACCGATTTTCAGGCTGTAGACGCGCGCGGTAGGCAAGTACGCAATGACGTACGGTGATCCCTCGAGGATCTCGAGCAGGGGTTCGCCAGTGCGCACGACCTGGCCCGGGTATGGAACGCGCGGACCCACTTTGCCCGCCACAGGCGAGTGCACGTCGCCGTTGTCGTAGATGTCTTCCAGCTGCTGGATCAGCGTATCGCTCTCGGCCCGCAGCTTCGATTGCACCGTCGTCTCGTGTTTGAGGGACTGCTCCTCGGTTTCGAGAAGCGCAAGATCGCGGGCCGCTTCATAGGAATCGCGCGCCGTTCCGGCAAGGTGGGCAGTGGAGGCAAACCCCTGGGTCTCGAGCTTGGAGGCTGCGGATTCGTAGGCCGCCGCCTTCGCTTGCCGCGTTGCAGCCTGCGGTTTGAGCGTGCTGATGGCTGCGAGCCGAGAATTAATCTCACTGTCGCGCCTAATGATATCTCCACGGTGCGTGTAGTGCCGGCCGAGCTCGACGAGCAGATCAGGTGACTGCATCGTCAACAACAAGGTTCCTTTCTCGACCCGTTCGCCCGGCCGGACTGGAACCGTAACCACGCGCGCATTGTAGAGGGAGGCAACGACAGTACGGTCACTGAGGACCAACCCTTGCGCCTCGAGGAAGAAGAGGCCGCCGACCGTGTAGTAGATGACGAACGACAGCAGAATAACTACCGAAGCAAGGTAGAGGCGGCGCGCCAATCCCCTGCCGCCGGCTCGCACGTCGCTCTTGAGGTTGTCTGGACGGATTTTCTTTCTTAGCGATGTGAGCATCGTTTTACGCCCAAGTGTCTACGGCTGATCCTGCATCGTTCCTCTCGCGCGGCTATCTCCAACCCGCCCAGGCGCGAACTTTCGCCGGGAGATAGGTGTCCTCGCGGGATTTCGAGAAGATCCACTCGTCAAGGTAGGGCCAGAGCCGGATGAAGCGCATGACGTAGGAGTGGAAGGGGCCAAAAATGACGAGAAACGGCGCCAGCTTCCAAAACTCCGGCTTGCCGGTGAACCAAACCGCAAACGCGAAGGATAATCCGTCGAGCAGGTACAGGCCCAAGCCCGCGGCGACCAAAATGTAAAACGCAAACGACCCGTAGGTCATGAACAACGTGACGATATAGAGCGGGAAGATCGCGGCGCAGGCGACGTTGAACACCAAGAAATCGAGCTGATGGATGGTCTCCTGCCAGCGTATCGCCTCCAAGGGGGGCGCAAGCGTCCGCCTGAATTTCCTGAAGCGGATCCAGAAGGCGTCGCGCTCCCAGCGGTTGCGCTGGTGAGCGAGCGCCATCAAGGTTTCGGGGGCATCGGTGTAGCAGATGGCCTTGCGGGCAAACACGATCCGTCCGCCCCGCGCGCGCAGGCGCATGGTGATATCGAAATCCTCACCGGAATTGGCGTCGAGGCCCCCAATTTCCATCCAGGCACGACGCCGGAAGGCACCGAAGGCTCCCGAAACGCAGGTGACTTGATTGAACGCGTCGGAGGCCGTCTTTCCGAGCGAGATGCTGATCAGATACTCGATCGCCTGCAGCGACGTGACAATCGTGGACTGCCAGTTGCGGATGAGGATGTTGCCCGAAACCGCAGCCACAGAGGGATCGGCGAATGGGGCAACGAGCTCTGCAATCGCCCGGCGCTCAAATGAGCAATCGCAATCCACGACGACGAGAATCTCTCCCGTGGCGAGGCGGGCGGCGAGGTTGCAGGCCGATGGCTTGCCTCCCCTCAATTCGCAGCGCACGGCACGCTGGACCCGGCCCTCTCGCTCCAGCTTGTGCATGATGGCGAAAGTACGGTCCTCCGACCCGTCGTCGACGCAGACGATCTCGAAGCTCGGATAGGTCTGCTCGCACAGAGAAGCCACGCAGCGCCCGATTGAGCTCTCCTCGTTGTGACCTACGACGAGGATGGAGACCTTCGGCAAGGGGCATGGCATCTGGCTCGGGCGCCCCCACCGGGCCGGGATGGCGATGATGGTTGCAACAAAACCCAGCATGTAACGGGGCACCTCAAAGATGATCGTGAACCAAAAAAGCGAGAGGATCCCGATCGGCGATAGTCCAATCAGGAACCTCCACGCCAATTCGAGGGCATCCTGGTCAAGCATAATTGGGGAGCGCCTGTGTTGACGGCTCGAAATCCTCGGCGCTCATCACGCCGTAGACGGGCCTGAAGTCGACTCTGAGGTGATCCTCGAGCGACTCGCGAATTCGAGTGAGATCAGCCTTCACGGCTTCGGGTGAATCGCCGCTGATGAGAATGGTGAAGTTCAAGCCGGTCCGAAGAATTTCGGTATCCGAACTGAATGTCTCGTGCAGCATCTCCTCGAAGAAATCTGCGGCTACCGAGATCGCATCGTCGCCGACACCGGCCGCCATCGCGGCCTTTCCATCGAGCCGCACGGTTAGGACGGCACAGGGAATGCCAGGGCGCGGTGCTCAGCCAGGAAGAGCCTGATCTTCGATCTCAACTCTTGTGTGCGCCATGCAGGCGCATCGGAAGGCGGTGTCTCGGTTGAAAACACGGCTTGGCGCCCGCGCTCCGTCAAAGTGTAGGAATGGATGACGCAAGTACGCAGCAGGCCGGAGTCGCCTTTGGAGCCGCAATCGAGACAGAGATAACCGATCGCCGGCTCTCCCGTTGCGTGGCCGCAGGCGTTGCAAACGGTCAGCGTGCCGGGCTTATCGTAGTCGACGGAGAAGTGTTCGAGGGCCGCGCGGCACTTCGGGCAGATCAGCTCTTGGCCGTCGCGAAAATCGCGCTCCGGGGCCTGATGCGCACAGCGCAGGTGGTGAATGACGGCCTCTTCGCTGATGTCCGTTGATCGGCAGTCCCGGCACTCCTCGCGAATGAGGATCCTGGCGGAAGAACATGCCGGGCATACGTTGAGCCGGTCGAAGAAGTGGCGTAGCAGGTGACCGCTGCGGCTCAACCGTTCCGCGTTAGCTAGAAAATTCGGAACGGCTGCCTCATGCGCAAAGCGAATGGTCGACTTTGCGTTAACATCCCTCGAGGGCTCGGCAGCGCCGCCCCTGGTGGCCACTCGCGCCAAGAGCCAAAGCCGGGGATCGCTGCTTTCGAGTAGCGACTTGGGCAAAGAGCGCACGCGCTCGATCACGGGTGCAAGACTTTGCAGAGCCAGCATCAGAGTCGCGGGTGTAAGAATGGGAAGGGTGAACTCGGCACCGTCTACGGACTGACCACTTGCATCGATGATCGGCACGATTGCCGCCGCCGCCTTCGAAATCCGGCTGGTCAATAGGTGGCGCCCATTGGTGCCGCTCAGCAAAATCGCGTCGACGGCATTGTCTTGATCGTCAACGAAGCGAATGGAATCGGGCAGATCAATGCTCGGCGGGCTCGGCAAGCACATGATGTTGAGTCGCGTACGTGCCCCTGCGCTTGTCGGCAGTGTCGCTTGCGGCGACTAGGTCCCGAGCGCAACGCCGAGCGTAGGATCCAATCCATGAGCGTGAATGGGATGGTCTTGCAGCGCGCTAGCGGAGTTGGAGACTTGTAATGACGCCATAATTCCAGTGGCTCGTATTTTTTCTGTCGCCAGAAAGTCCTACGGCGGAACACAGGGAAATTTCGTTGACGTATGTCATGCGCGTGTCATGCGCGCGCTATGGCCCGGGGCTACGGAAGTCCTGCGCACCCCGATTTTATTAGGCAGGAAGATCGCGTTAATTGGATTTTAAGTTAGAGAAAATTTTTTCCGAATCCGACGCAGCCTGGCGACTCGCGCGCACGGCGTTGCCGGTGTTCTTGGCTGCTCCGCGGCCAGCAACGGAGAAGGCCGCTGCTATGCGGCCCCCATTCTTTCCCTGCTTGCCGCGCGCACCATTTGACTAAAAACGCGTCGTCCAGATCGACGATCGTTGAAGAATGGCGGATGGATAATTCGGCTCAATGATCGAGACGGGAAGACTGAGCCGCACCCTTTAGTGTCGAGGCGTCAATGCCAATCCGCGACCGCCGCGCCGTGCTGACTATGTGCTCGGCAATAGTTGTTGCCCTACTGGCACCTTTTGTCTTCTCCCCCGCCGCTCTCGCACAGGGCAAGAAGCCGAACATCCTGATCATCATGGGTGACGACATTGGCTGGTTCAACATCGGCGCCTATCACCAAGGCATCATGTCCGGCAAGACGCCCAATCTCGACAAGTTGGCGTCACAGGGCATGCGCTTCACCGACTACTACGCCGAGGCGAGCTGCACCGCCGGCCGCGCAAACCTCATCACCGGCCAATTGCCTATACGCACGGGTTTGACGACCGTGGGGCAAGCGGGAGCCGACGTCGGCTTGCCCGATGAGGCCGTCACGCTCGCCACCGCTCTCAAGTCACTGGGGTATGAGACCGGACAGTTCGGCAAGAACCACCTGGGCGACTTGAACAAGTACCTCCCGACGGTGCACGGCTTCGATGAATTCTTTGGTTATCTCTACCACCTCGACGCCATGTCGGACCCCTACTGGTTCGACTACCCGCAAGACTGGATCGACAAGTATGGCCCGCGCAATCTCGTGCACAGCTGGGCCACCGACGCGGACGATGCAACCATTGAGCCGCGTTGGGGCAAGGTCGGCAAGCAAAAGATCGTGGACGAGGGACCGCTGGCCCCATTCCCCAATATGGCCGGGCGCCAGAATTGGCAGGAAGGCCGCAAGGCCAAGTACGACATGGAGACGTTCGACGAGGTGCTGGTCAAGGCGTCGAGCGACTTCATGGACAAGGCGAAGAAGGACGGCAAGCCGTTCTTCCTCTGGCACAACCCGACGCGCATGCACGTCTTCACTTACATTCCGCCGAAGTACCAGGCGCTGATGACCTATCAGAGCAATTACGGCCTGGAAGAAGCGGGCATGGCCCAGTTGGACGATAGTGTCGGCGCGCTGCTCAAGCACTTGGATGACATCGGTGAAGCGGACAACACCATCGTCATCTTCACCACCGACAACGGCGCAGAAGTGTTCACGTGGCCCGATGGAGGCATGACGCCGTTCAAGGCCACAAAGGGCACCGTCTTTGAGGGTGGTTTCCGCGTGCCGGCCATCATCCGCTGGCCTGGCCATGTGAAGCCGGGCGCGGTCGAGAACGGCATGTTCTCCGGCCTCGATTGGTTCCCCACGCTCGTGGCCGCCGCCGGCAACCCCGACATCACAGATCAGCTTCTCAAAGGGGTGAAGCTCGGCGACCGGACCTACAAGAACCACCTCGACGGCTATAAGCAGACGGACCTGCTCGAGGGAAACGGACCCTCCGCCCGCCATGAGCTCTTTTATTTTGGAGGTCCGAAGCTCGGCGCTCTGCGTATCGACGACTTCAAATACCAGTTCTTCCAGCAGCCTTTGGGCTGGCCTGGCCCCAAAGTCACGACCGATATGCCACTCATTTATAACATCCGCCAGGATCCGTTCGAGCGGACGCCCTCCATCAACGCCGAGACGCTGAACAATCTCGGCGGCGGCTACATGAATGACTTCTATGCTCGCGAGTTTTGGCGCTTCGTCCTCGTGCAGCAGCGGGTAGCGGACCTCGCAAAAACCGCTATCGAGTATCCCCCGATGCAGGCCCCAGCGAGCTTCAATCTCGACGCCGTGAAGGCCCAGGTTGAAGAGGCGATCAAGAACCACGCCGGGCAGTAGTCGAACTCAAGCCGCTCCTCTTCGCTTCCGCCAGCCTGAACGCGAGCGACGTCCCGCCGCCGGCGCCGGGGCGCACGGACTGCCTGATGATCCTTGAAGTCGCCGCAGGCTAGGCTAGGTTTCGAGCTCCAAGAGGGAGGTCCGACCATGGGCAATCCATTCGTCCACGTCGAGCTCGTATCGACCGACGTGGCCAAGGCGAAGTCATTCTATGGCAAGCTGTTCAAGTGGAAGCTTGAAGACGTCGATATGGGAGACATGACCTACACGTTGATCAGGGTCGGCGAGGGAACGGGCGGCGGCCTCATGAAGAACCCGGTGTCCGGCGGGCACTCCATGTGGATCGCCTACGTGAAGGTCGCCGACGTCAAGGCCGCGACCAAGAAGGCGAAGGCCCTCGGGGCGAAGATCAAGAAAGACGTGACCGAGGTCAAAGGCGCAGGCTCGCTCAGCATCATCACAGACCCCACCGGCGCAATGCTCGGCCTCTGGGAGCCGAAGAAAAGAAGGAAGAAATCCTGACCAGCGAGGCGCGCTCGGCTGAGGCAAGCTTCGCTACTGGGGATTCTCGAGGCTGAAGACCTGCGATGTCTCATCGTAGGCGAAGAGCTCGCCGTAGCGGCCCCAGTTCGTCACCGTGCGCAGCGTCGTCTCGGCCGCATCATCGCTCATGTAATCCTCGAGCTCCTGCATGAAGCGCTGCGCGGGGGCTTGGTGCTGGGCGCGCTCGTCGAGGACGCGGCGAATGTGGGCGGCGAGCGGCACATAGGTCTGCAGGTGCTGGCCGAACATCTTCTTGCGCGTGTCGACGTCGGCTTCCGCAAACCTCCGTCCGGAGAGGGTCAAGCGGATGTCGCCCGATTCGATCTCGACGAAGCGCAAGAGCTGCAAGGTCTCGGCCACGGGAAAGAGCTCGTCCACCTCCATTTGCAGCGTGCCGGCGATGACGGGCAGGTCGGCCTTGCCGTTGTAGGGCGGGGCGGCGAGCGCTTCCAAGAGACCCGCGAGCGAGTTGGTCGACACGCGCCGAAGGGCCATGCCGAAGCCGAGGCCGGGGAAGTTGCCGTCGCGGCTCTTCTCTTTGCCATCGGATCGCTTCGTCATGAGAGCATAGATCTGGTCCACGAGCTGGCGGAACTCGGGGTCCAAACGGCTGCGCGGATGCTTCAACGTGACCTTGAGCTCGGCCGCGATGCGGCCCGGCGCCGACGCCAACACGAGGATGCGGTCGCACATCAGCACGGCCTCCTCGATGTTGTGGGTGACCATGAGAATGGATTTGATGGGCATGCGGCCCTCGCACCAGAGATCGAGGAGGTCGGTGCGCAGGGTCTCCGCCGTCAGCACGTCGAGGGCCGAGAAGGGCTCGTCCATCAACAGCAGCTTGGGGTTGACGACGAGGGCGCGCGCGAAGCCGACGCGCTGGCGCATGCCGCCGGACAATTCTTTGGGATAGGCGGATTCGAAGCCATCGAGGCCGATGAGATCGATCGCGGCGAGTGCGCGGCGGTGCGCCTGCGGCTCCGGCACCGCCATGGCGCGCAGGCCGAACTTGACGTTCTCGAGCACCGTCAGCCACGGGAACAGAGCAAAGCTCTGGAACACCATGGCAATGCCCTCGGACGGGCCGGTGACGGGACGCCCCTGAAAGGTCACCTCGCCCGAGGTCGGCTGGATGAGGCCTGACACGATGCGCAAGAGCGAGGACTTGCCGCAGCCGGAGCGTCCCAGCAGGCCTACGATCTCGCCTTCGTTGAGGGTGAGGCTCACGTCATCGAGGATGACGGGTGCGCCGCCGTCGCCCAAAGTCCTGCGATAGCATTGGTTGAGGTGGCGGACCTCGAGCAGCGGCGTAGCCGTGGCGGTGAGCATGGGCCCTCCTTCAGTCCAAACGCAGCCTGCGCCCCGCGTAAGCAAAGAGCGGGCGCCAAATGAGCCGGTTGAAGAGAATGACGAACACGGACATCACGGTCACGCCGAGGACGATCTCGGGGTAATCGCCCGCCTCCGTCGCCTTCGCGATGTAGGCGCCGATGCCGTGGGCGGCAACCTTGTCCTGGCCCCACCGCACGTATTCAGCGACGATGCTGGCGTTCCAGGAGCCGCCGGACGCGGTCAGGGCGCCGGTGACGTAGTAGGGAAAGATGCCCGGCAGAATGACCTCGCGCCACCATTGCCAGCCTCTGGAGCGGAAGGTGAGCGCGGCTTCCTTGAGGTCATTGGGGAAGGCGGAGGCGCCGGCGATGACGTTGAAGACGATGTACCACTGCGTGCCGAAGATGATGAACGGGCTCAGCCAGATGTCCGGGTTGAGCTGAAAGCGCACGATGCCCATTACCGCGAGCGGGAAGAGGACGTTGGCGGGAAAGGCCGCCAGGAACTGCGCCAAGGGTTGAACCCGCTCGGCCACGCGCGGCCGCAGGCCGATCCAAACGCTGACAGGAACCCAGAATGCCGTCGCAAGCGCGAGCAGCGTGACGACGCGCAGAAGGGTCAGGAGCGTCAAGCCGATCGTCTCGAGCAGATCGGTCCAGGTGAGCTCGGTGCTCACGAACGTGGCGATCGTCCATGCCGACCATGCCGTCGCCAGTCCGATCGCGGCGAACCAGACGAGGTCGGCGATGCGCGAGGTGAGGGTGCCGGCAGGCTTGTCCTCACGAAAGGCGAACGGCAGCTCCATTCGCCAGAAGGCGTAGTGCATGAGCCGCCGGCTGAAGGAACGCGCCAGGAAGCGCAGGGCCCGGGCGCGCTGGAACATGCTGAGCACCCACGATTCCTCGACAATCTGCGAGGCCGAGAGCTCGACGCGGAACTTGGCCGCCCAGGCCACCACCGGACGAAAGAGTAGCTGGTCATAGGCGAGGATGACGACCGACATGGCGGCAACGGCCGCGATCACGGCGTCGACGCTGCGCTGCTCGATGGCGAGGGCCAGATAGGAGCCGATGCCAGGTAGGTTGATGGTGGTGTTGCCGACGGAGATGGCCTCGGACGCGACGACGAAGAACCAGCCGCCCGACATCGACATCATGGTGTTCCAGAGCAGCCCGGGAACGGCAAACGGAACTTCGAGCGTCCAGAAGCGCTGCCACGGCGTCAGCCGGAAGCCGCGCGTCACCTCGTCGAGATCGCGCGGCACGGTGCGCAGCGACTGATAGAACGAGAACGCCATGTTCCAGGCCTGGCTCGTGAAGATGGCGAAGATCGCCGCGCACTCGGGTCCCAGCGTGCTGCCGGGAAACGCGCCGGTGAAGACCGTGACGGTGAAGGAGAGAAAGCCCAATACGGGCACCGATTGCAGCACGTCGAGGATGGGAATGAGCACCACCTCGGCCCGGCGGCTCTTGGCGGCGAGCGTCGCGTAGGTGAACGTGAACAGGAACGAGAAGGCGAGCGCGATGAACATGCGCAGGACCGTGCGCAGCGCGTAGTAGGGCAGGTTCCAGTAGTCGAGCGAAACAGTGACAGCGCCGGGGGGCGGAAGCGCCGCCAGCATGCCGCGCGAGCCGTTCGCGATGATCACGAACACCGCGACGATCATCGTAAAGGCGATCACGTCCCAATAGTTGGGGGAGGCGCGCCGGCTCAGAGCTGCAAGACCGGTCCACCTGACAGCCATGACGATGATCAGAAGAGAGTTGCGCTGTGCGAGTACCTGCCAGATCCGGGCGCCAAGCGCAGCAAGATTCGACGCAAACCGTGCAGGCCCTTTTGCCGCGGTGGGGTGGGGTGGCCTCACATCTCATCTTATGGAGCCGGTGAATACCGCGAGAGCATCGTTGCGGAACTCTTCCGATCCGCTCAAAAGAACCACGCCCGCTGCAAGGGCTGCGAGCAGAAATACCGCGAGCATCTTCATCCGAGCTCCTATCGTTGCTCAGGGCTCCGATAAAGCCGAACTTGGAGAATTGGGCCCGGTGCCTTACGCGAACCTGACCACTCAGGAGCAGGATACCCCCACCGCCGCGCACGGCTGGGTAGGGTCATGTGGCCAGCTGTTGATGTTCGACCTCGGCGTGGGCTACCCGTTCGAACGTCGCCACGTCGCTGGCGCCACACTGAAGGCCTTCTTGAAGGCGCGGGAGAACGCGGCCTCGGAATCGTAGCCCACGGATTCGGCGACCTGTGCAAGGGATGCGCTGGGGTTGCGGAGCTTCTGACTCGCGACCTGCATGCGCCAATGGGCGAGATAGTGCATTGGCGGCATGCCGATCAGCCGAATGAAGCGGTCAGCCAACGCCGAACGCGATAGGCCAACCTCACGGCCAAGGTCATCAACCGTCCAACGCCGGGTGAGGTCGCGGTGCAAAAGCGCCAGCGCGCGCGCAACGTAAGGCTCGCGCAAACCGGCAAGCCATCCTGTCTGGTGGTCGGGCAGGGTCTCCGCGTAACGGCGCACCGCTTCGACGAACAACAGCTCCGAAAGCTTGGCCAGCACCGTCTCCGATCCCGGACGGCCGGCGGAAACCTCCTCCGCGGCATAGCGGAATGTCGATTGGATCCATTCTCCCGCCCCGCCCTGCTCGACGTTGAGTTTGAACATGGACGGCAGGGTCGAGATTACCGGATTGTCCTTGGCACTGGCGCAGCCGAGAAACCCGCAGACCATCCGCGTGCGTGCGCCGCCGCCCCCATGGTGTATGGAGAACAGGCCGCCGTCCTCGGGGGGATGGATGATGTCGCGGCCCGGCACCGGAGGCAGGCTGAGGTCGCTGCCCATCAGATGCGGGTCGTTGCGCGGCAACAGAACGACCTCGCCGGCGGCGACGAGGTCTTCTCGGTTCTCGTTTTCGATGCGGATGCGAAGGGCACCCTCGACGACGTAGTGATAAAGAATGAGGTGGGACGCCGGCCCGAGCGCAGGCTGGCACTGCTCGGGCGGGACGCGCGCCGACATGCACCAGGGCGCGAAGAAGTCGGCGTGCAGGAATACGCCACCGGTCAGATGCGCGACCTTCAAGACGTCGGATAACGCGTCCATACCTGCCTTCTAATGAGGATCAGGTGTTTCGGCCATGTTTGCCGGTGCGCTGGTCATAGAACCTCGACCTCCTGCCGACTTACAGATGGCCCGCATCAACTGATCGGTTTGTCCATCCATTCGCTCGACATACCACTCTGGAGAGGAGGCGGAAAATGAACGCGATCGATAAAATCTCTGACGCCGGCCGATATGCCCGCTGCGTCGAGACGTCCAAGCGGGTGCGATGGGACATCGACGAGGACGTTATTCGTGGGCGCCGCTTCGATGCCGCCCACAAGTTCCTGCCGGACGGGCTGTCCCTGGCGGATGCGTTCACGACACTGTCGGCCGAGGAAAAGCGGTTCGTGAGCCAGATCCAGGGCCGCACCTATGCCAATATCTTCGGGCTGGTGGAGCGCTTCATCAATGCCAAGGTCTTGGAGCTGAGCCACGATCACTGGTTCGGCGACCAGGTTGCGCTCGAGGCTCTCGTTCGGTTCAGCGACGAGGAATTGAAGCACCAAGCGCTGTTCCGCCGCATCGACGCGATGGCCGGCGCGGTGCTGCCCGATGGCTATCGCTTCGACATCGATCCCAACGGCGTCGCCCACGCGGTGCTCGGCAAGAGCACGTGGGCAGTGCTGGCGCTGACGCTCCATATCGAGCTGTTCACGCAACTCCACTATCGCCAGAGCATCGAGCCGGACACCGGCCTCTCTGAACTGTTCAAGGACGTCTTCCTCTATCACTGGAAAGAGGAAAGCCAGCACGCGATCCTCGACGAGCTGGAGTGGATGCGCCACGACGGCGGGCTGACACCGGAGCAGCGCGATCGGGCGGTCGATGAGTTCATCGAGCTGGTCGCTGCCGTGGACGGCATCCTCCAGGCCCAGGCCAAGGCCGATGCGGCTTACTTCAGGGCGAACTGTGGCCGCGCGGTCGGCGAGGCCGAGGCGCGAGCGATCGGGGCCGCGTTCCTGAAGGCCTATCGGTGGCAGTACATCCATTCCGGCGCCCAGCACCCGCAGTTCGGCAAGGTATTGTCGAGCCTGATCAGCGAAAGCCAGGGTCAGCGGATTGAGGCCGCGCTCGCCGCGCTCCGGACAAGCCCAGAGTGAACTCCGCCCAAAGGCTGGCGCCAATGATCATATGCTCTTGCCACTTCCTCAGTGATAGCCAAGTGCGTGCCGCGGCCGACCAGTATGGCCCCCTGCGCACGACGCAGGTGCATTCCTCCCTCGGTTGCCGGCCAAGGTGCGGACGCTGCTTCAGCACGATAAGGGCGATCCTCGAGAGCAAAGCCGATGGTGCAGCTTCGTGCCCGCCCCCGATCCTGACCTCCGCTGACGCCTAACACATGCACCGCCTCGGTTCGTTCAAGGCGTCCCGGTTTGGTCCACAGGTGCCGGGGCCGGCACGTAGCGCCAGTATTCCTTTTTGCCGAGGTTTACGGGCTTCAACCTTTCGAAGCGCCGATCGGGGGGGCGCTTTCCCGTCGTGATCAGCTTGGCGATGTCGGCCAGGAGATCGTTGTTCTGCGCGTAGTCTGAGTGGTTGAGAGCAAAGATATCCGTGCTCGCTGCGGTGACGTCGATTGAGTCAACGCCTGCCACCACGAGCGGCCCCGTCGCCGGTACGTCGCCTGCCCGATAGTGACCCCAGAAGTTGCGCGAGGCGAGGAGAGCGCGATCGTTGGCCGCCGCGTAGAGCGTCACCCCTTTTGCAAGTCCTCGGATCTGCAGCGCGAGATTCGTGAAGTTGTCGGCGTCCACGTCCGGTGCCGCAAGGATCACTTCGCTCACCACCACGCCTTTGGGCGCCGCAGCTTTCATATCCCGCAAGACATCGAGGAGCGGCTTGTTGCCCATGCTGTGGGCAATCACGCTCACCGTTTTGGCGCCGGTCTCCTTCACGACGAGGTCGAGAAACTGCCGCAGGTAGGGTTCTGAGCCTTCGGCGCTCTCCCGGTCGTAGGTATAGCTCGTCACCGCGCCCCCGGAGGGCCAGCTGTAGAGGAACGGGGCACCATCAAAGTGCAGGTCGTAAGCGATCTGGGCGGTGCGATAGAGCGCGTTGTCGAACGCGGTGTCGTAGCCATGCACGAAAACGAGCGCGTGATTTTTGAACGCGCTGGAGGCGGCGAGCCGTGCACGCACGAGCTGCAAGAAGTCGGCCTTGGTGAGGGCTTTGATCTCCTGCAAGGTGAAGTGCTTCTTGGGGTCCTCCGCCTCCTCATAAATTGTGACGTCGAAATAGGGGATGCGAATGGCCCACGGCCGCTCGATTTGAGGCACCTGATGGATCTTCGGCACCGTCACGAGTGCACGCCCAAGCTCTAGCCGGCGGGCACGGTCGGCATTGTACGCAAGCCGCTTTGGGTTCGGCTCGTGGTCGCGATCGGTACCATAAAAGACCGGCACCACGTCCCAATCCGACTTCTCTTCGCCTGCCGAAGACTGCTGCTGCGAAGAGACCGGTGCGGACGGTTTTTGCGTATCGGCCTGCGGAGCGGCCATTTCGGGGTAGATTTTTGATTCTGGCTGCGGGCTGCCTTCCGGCTGCGCCTCCGGTCCCGGGACGGTCCGTTTTTCGGCGTGGAACGTCCGCTGCCGTGCTTCTTCGCCGGTTGGATGCGTTGCGTGCTCGCGAAGCGTGCGTGCCTGATCGCTGAGTTGAGCCGCCTCGGTGGCGCGGCCTTCAGATTGATAGACGGCGGCCAAGTTGCTCAGCGTCGTGGCCACGTCGGGAGCGTTGCTAGGGTTGCTCTCCAGCAGCTTCTCCTGAGTGGCCAAGGCGCGTTTGTAGTATCGCTCGGCGGCAGCGTGCTTGCCTTGCTCCTGGTAGAGACCGGCCAAAGAGTTGAGGCTGGCCAGGGTATCGGGATGATTGGGGCCCAATGTCTTTTCGCGAATATCCAGGGCGCGTTTGTAAGCGCGCTCGGCCTCGGCAAACCGGTGCTCGCGCGCATAAAGTCCGCCGAGAGTGGTGAGCGCCGTGGCAACGGCAGGATGGTCGTGGCCGTGCCGCCGCTCGGCGAGCGCGAGAGAGCGTTGGGCCAAGGGGATCGCAGCGGCATGACTGCCGGCTTTGCGAAGCTGCTCGACGCGCCGCTTGAGCAGAGCCTGCCGCTTTGCACTGTCTGATTGCGAAGGCTCTTTCTTGGCCTCCTGCTCCTGCCGGGGCTTTGCCTGAGCGAGTTGCTGGAGGTTGCTCGCTCGTGCGAGCCAATGCCCGTTGTCCTCAGCCCGTGGAGAACCGAAGCAAGCGAGCATCGAGCACAGCGCGGCAAAAGATCGGACCAGATAGCGGCTAGGCACCCTTGACCCCCTTTGTCCCACGAGCGCTTGCCTACCATACCCAACTGGCGCTGCGCGATCACGATCGATGTTCAGGCCCAAGAGTCGTCATCGGCTCTTACCAGAACAGGGGATTGCCCGGGCGTCCGCGGCCGCCCTTGTCATACTCGCGAATGGTCACGACTCCCTTCGCGTTCGTGACCTTGGCACTCTTGCGTCGTCCATTGGGGTGGTACGTGTACTCGAAGTCGAAGAACACCTCGCCTCGGAGCATCTTGACGACGCGCATCAGCCTGCCGTCGGCATCGAAATAGCCGATCAGGTAGGCAGCGCCTCTCGCCGCCACTGCATCGGCCTCCTCCTTGGTTATCCTCTTCTCCAGAGCTATCGGATGGCTGTAGCCGCCCCAGCCGAGATAATACTCGATCGGATCGTGCCGCCGGTTTGCCCATGCCCGGAGCGCAACGAGCAGCACAAGCCCAATAGCCAACACCGCAACGAGCGCGCTCATTGTTGTCATGCGCCGGCATTATCCCATCTTGGAACCGACGGGGCTTGCGTGTCGTTTGTATTTTGCCCCGTCGCGAGCTTACCCGTTGGATGGCGATCGCGTCAGAACTCGTTCTCGAAACCGCTGCAGGCAAAGGACTACGTCTTCACCGCCTATCCCCGCAGGTGAGCTCAAGCATTTGAGCCCCGCCGCCCAAATATCTCGGCTTCGTGCGCGCCGTTAGAGTTAACCACCTATGTTCTTTGGGCGGATCACGGGCACGCCGATTGGACCGCTAGCGGCCCGACGAATTTGAGCGGTGCTTGATTAACTGCGCGGGAAAATCTTGATCGAGCCGCTCAACGCCTCCGTCAGACAACGCGCCTATTGGTTCTGCGTTCAGGGAAAGATCGCACCTCACTGCGGAGGCCAACCCATGAAACGCATTGCGACGATTGCCGCTGTTGCTTCCATCCTCATGCTCGGAGCTGCAATGGCCGAGGACCGTCCTGGGGCCACGCCGCCCAAGAAATTGGGTGACGAGGGCAAGCTGCCGGCGACGAGCACGATGACCGATCAGGTTCCCGACATGGGGCCAACCAACGCCGACCCCAATGCGCCTCAACCGAACCGCCTCGGCGCCACACCGCCGAAGACGATGGGTGACGAAGGCAAGCTGCCGGCGACGAAGAGCATGGGCACCAAGGTTCCGGACATGAAGGGCCCGAACGACCAGTAGGGCCGTTGCGCGAGCAAGGGTCCCGCTCGGGCCAATCTTCACGGTCGCTTGAGCCCCGGTCGCCGTGGCCGGGGCTATATTTTGACAATCTGCCGCTCAGAAAGACCCGAACGTCATTCCAAGGATGATAACGGCCGCGAGAGCGAGAACGGCCCCGGCAATCGCAACGACGGCGAGGTCGAGATAGCTCTCTCTGTGCGTCGTTCCCACGAGGGCGAGCAGCGTCACCACGGCGCCGTTGTGTGGCAGGCTGTCCAACGTGCCCGAGCCGATGACGGCGACTCTATGCATGAGCGCGGGATCGATGCCGCCCTTGGCCGCGAGAGCCATGTACGTGCCCCCAAGTGCGTCTAGCGCGATCGTGAGACCGCCCGAAGCGGAGCCTGTCAGGGCTGCCAGCACATTGGTGGCGACGGCAAGCGAGACCAGGGGGTCCCCTCCGATCGCCGAGACCCAGTCGCGCACGATGGCGAAGGACGGCAGCGCCGCGACGACGGCGCCGAAGCCCACCAGGCTCGCGACGCTCATCGCCGGCAGAACGGAAGCGTTGGCGCCGGCGTCCATGCTCTGACGCAGCTCCGGCAGGCGGCTCCGATTGATGACGATAAGGGTGACGATCGCCGCCGCGAGCGCGAGCACCACCGCCCACACGCCCGCAACCGCCTGGAGGGACGTGGCACCCCAACGCTCCTCGGCCAAGAACGAAGCATCGAGTCGCGGCAACACGACCATCGCCATCAGAAAGTTGACGCCCACGACGACGGCCAGCGGCAGCACGGCGAGCAGGATCGGGGGCGTAGTATCGCTGCTGTGCCCCTGGTCGATCTCGATGGGATCGAACTCGCGGGCGGTCGTTGCGCGCTCGCGCAGGAATTCGTCTGTCGCCAATGGAGCCGTGCTGGCGGGTTCGCCACCATAGCCCTCGCCAGCCTGGCGAGCGGCGGACTGCGCCCGCGCGAGCCACCACAAGCCAAAGAAGAGCATGATTGCCGCCGCTATCACGCCGAGACCGGGAGCGGCAAAAGGCGTGGTGCCGAAGAATGGCATCGGTATCGCATTTTGGATCGAGGGCGTGCCAGGCAGCGCCGACATAGTGAATGTGGAGGTGCCGAGAACGATCGCGGCTGGAATCAATCGGCGCGGAATGGCGGCCGCCTGGAACAAGGCATTCGCCATCGGCACCAGCATGAAGAACGCAACGAAAAGGCTGACGCCGCCATAGGTGACGAGCGTACCGCAGAGCACGACCGCGAGCATGGCATGGCGGTGACCCAGGCTCTTCGTCATGAATGCGGCGATGGCTGCGATCGAGCCGCTGTCGTCCATGAGCTTGCCGAACAGTGCGCCGAGGAGGAATAGGGGGAAGAACTGTGCCAAGAACCTCGCTGCGCTGCCCATGAAGGTCTGGGTCCAGTGGGCGAGAAGGGGCTCTTGCGCGAATGCGGCGGCGAGCAGTGCCGCGACGGGCGCCAATAGCAATACGCTCCAGCCGCGGTAGGCAAGACCGATCAGTACGCCGAGCGCGAGCAATATTCCCAAAAGCCCCATGCGTCCGACCTGCTGCAGACGGCGTCAATACCTCGAGAGCGAAATCAGCTCTCGATGCAGGCAACTGCTCGGCGGTTGATAAAAGGTGAAGCTGCCGGCGATAGTGCAGGCAAAAAGGGACTGGGCATTATCGGATTGGCAAACCCGCTACATGACGCGATCGGCAGTCAACGGCCGATCATGCAGACCCCGTCAATGGTGGAGCTCTTCACGCACCGGCTGCCGGTACCGCAGTCCGTGTCGAACGAGCACTTCTTGCCGCTTGTTCCACTGGGGTCGAGCGGCACATCCTCGGATGGCTGGCCGCTTTGGTTTCCGGCGGAGAGGTCCCCGATGCAGACGCCGGAGGCCGACCCTGACGCCTTGAGACAAATGCTCCCGGGCGCGCACTCCGAATCGAGGCTGCAGGCCAACCCTGCGGCTGGCCAGAGCAGAGGCAGCGCTATCAGTAGCTTCCGCCGCATGGCAAGATCCTGCCCAGATCGCTTTCCCTTGCGCGGAGAAACGTAAGAGCCGGACTAGACCCGTCGCCTTAGCGCGCATGGATCGCGTTGCCGATTGTGCCGCCTCTGTGATTGTATGGCTCGTAACCAAGCGCCGGAAACGCGGCAACCAAGGAGGCACGGCATGGCCAAAGAGACCTATCCGCCCGGCACCGTCTTGATGCGTCCGATGCTCGATGATCTTGCGCGCAACTGGTGGCTCATTCTGCTGCGCGGGATCTGCGCCATCATCTTCGGGCTGCTCACCTTCTTCTGGCCCGGACTGACGCTCATCACCCTGATCCTGCTCTACGGCGTCTTTGCGCTGTTCGACGGCGGGTTAGCGATCGGAGCCGCGATCATGGGCGGATCCCCGTCGCCGCGGTGGTGGCTCGCGCTCGTCGGCGTGCTCGGCATTGCCGCCGGCGCCGTGACGCTCACCTGGCCCGGCCTCACGGGGCTGGTGCTCCTGTTCTTTATCGCCGGCTGGGCGATTGCGGCGGGCGTGTTCCAAATCGTGGGCGCGATCAGGCTGCGCAAGGAGATCGCGGATGAGTGGCTGCTCATCGGAAGCGGCGCCTTGTCGGTGCTGTTCGGTGCCCTGATCCTGATGTTCCCTGGCGCCGGCGCGCTCGGGCTCGCGTTTGCAATCGGGTTGTTTGCGGTCCTCTACGGAATCCTGCTCGTCGGATTCGCGTTGCGCCTGCGCAAGCATGCGGAGGTCAAGATCTAGGGCAGGAGACGAGCGAGCCCTCGCGCGCGCTCACGCCGCCTTCTCGGCTTCGCCGGCCGGAGAGACCGCCGCCTTGCCCGCGATCTTCAGCGCGAACGCGTAGTCGGCTGCGATCTCCTTGAGCTGCTCGTAGCGCCCCGAGGCGCCGCCGTGGCCCGCCTCCATGTTGATCTTGAGCAGAATCAGGTTGTCGCTGGTGTTGAGGGCACGCAGGCGCGCGATCCACTTCGCGGGCTCCCAGTAGGTGACGCGCGGGTCGGTCAAGCCGCCGTAGGCGAAGATGTGCGGGTAGGCCTTCGCCTCGACGTTCTCGAAGGGGCTATAGGCGCGGATCGTCTCGAAGTCCTGCTTGCTCGCAATCGGGTTGCCCCACTCGGGCCATTCCGGCGGCGTCAGCGGCAGGTCCTTGTCGAGCATGGTGTTCAACACGTCGACGAAGGGCACGTCGGCGATGATGCCGAGGAACAGGTCCGGCGCCATGTTGGCGATGACGCCCATCAGCATGCCGCCGGCCGAGCCGCCGTTCGCCACGATGCGCCCGCGCCGCGTGAAGCCTTGTGCGGCGAGGTACTCGCCCGCGGCGATGAAGTCGGTGAAGGTGTGCACCTTGTTGGCGAGCTTGCCGCCCGTGTACCAGCGGTAGCCCTTGTCCTTGCCGCCGCGCACGTGCGCAGTGGCATAGACGAAGCCGCGATCGACGAGCGACAGCCGGGCGGTCGAGAACGACGCCGGGATCGAGATGCCGTAGGCGCCGTAGCCGTAGAGGAGGAGCGGCGCCGAGCCGTCGAGGGGCGTGTCGCGGCGATAGAGGATGGAGACGGGAACCGTCTCTCCGTCGGGCGCCGGCGCGTAGATGCGGCGGGTGACGTAGTCGGCCGGGTTGTGGCCGCTCGGGACCTCCTGGCGCTTCTTCAGGATGCGGGCGCGCGTCTCCATGTCGTAGTCGTAGGTCTCGGCCGGCGTCGTCATCGACGAGTAGACGAAGCGCAAGGTCGTGGTGTCGAACTCGTAGCCGGGTGCCATGCCGAGCGCGTAGGCTTCCTCCGGAAACGCGATCGAGTGCTCGGCGCCGTCGGCAAGCCGGCGGATGACGATGCGCGGCAGGCTATCCTCGCGCTCGAGCCGGACCATGTGGCCGCGGAACACGACGGTGTCGAGGATGAGCCGTCCGGGGCGATGGGCGATGAGCTCGCGCCAGTTCTTCATGCCGGGAGCCGCGAGCGGGGCCTCGCAAATGCGGAAATCCTCCGCGCCTGCGGAGTTGGTGGTGATGATCAGCCGGTCTCCGTGGTGCTCGACCGAGTACTCGTGCCCGTGCTGGCGCGGCTCGACTAGGCGCAAGGGTGCCGCCGGCGCATCCGCATCGACGAGGTAGACCTCGCTCGTCTGGTGATCGTGGGCGTCGATCAAGATGAACTTGGAGGACTGCGTTGCGCTCAAGGCGACGTAGAAGCCGATGTCCTTTTCCGCGTAGACGAGCACGTCCTCGCTGACGGGCGTGCCGACCACATGGCGGTAGACGTGCAGAGGGCGGTGGTGCTCGTCGAGCCGCACATAGAACAGCGTCTTGCTGTCGTTCGCCCACGCGAGACCCCCGCGGGTGTCGGGGATCGCATCGGGGAGGTCCTGGCCGGTGGCAAGGTCGCGGATGCGGATGGTGTAGAGCTCCGAGCCGCGGTCGTCGCTTGCATAGGCGAGAAGCTTGTGGTCGGGGCTGTGCTCGGAGCTGCCGAGGTCCCAGTAGCGCTTTCCCGTGGCCTCGACGTTGCCGTCGAGGAGGACCGTCTCCGGGCCGCCCTCGCGCGGCTTGCGGCAGAGCAGCGGGTACTGGCCGCCGGCGACGAAGCTCGAGTAGTAGGCGTAGGGGCCGTCGGGCGCCGGCACCGTCGCGTCGTTCTCCTTGAGGCGCCCCTTCATCTCGGCGAACAGCTCGGCCTGCAGCAGGTTGGTGTCGGCGAGCTGCGCCTCGCAGTAGGCGTTCTCCGCCTCGAGGTAGGTGCGGATCTCGGGCGCGAGCGTTGCCGGGTCGCGCATCACCTCCTGCCAGTTGTCGTCGCGCAGCCACGCGTAGTCGTCGACGAGCTCGAGGCCGTGCCAGGAGGTAGCGCGCGGGCGGCGCGGCGCGACCGGCGGCTTGGCGAGCGCGTGTCGGCGGGCTGGGCCGTGCATTCTACTCTCCACGCTTGGACGCTGAGGGGAGGGGACGCCGCAAACGGCGTCTCGGTCATTTGAGTATCGCAGGGGATGCTGCCAAATGCGTTTCGCGGCGGCGGCAAGATCAATCAGATTGCCGGTGACCCCGCTTGTCAACCATAGGCACAGGCAACTCGGGCTGCGCGATTTGGTGATGCAACACAGGCGCCTAGTCTTGAGTCATGCGGCTCGGGCAAGCCGCATATGTCTCGCAGACTTGCCGCAATGAAGGTCAGGCAAAACGGCATGGATGACGGTCCATGAGTCTGATTTCCCTGGCGACGAGGGTGGGTGAACACGCGTCAATCGGGCTCCGGCGAATTTGGTCTTTGCACATATGGTTGTGCTGTAATGTCCGGCAAGTGACGGACCGGCTGAATGGCGTTTTGATTAGGCTTACCAAGTGTATGCTTGCGTGATGTTGTTGACTTTACTTTGTGACGGTGCGAGAGAAAGGTCCGCAACGATATTCGGCACCAAGATCGTTGATGAGAGCAAATAGCGGCCAAGTCGAAAGCGGCCGTGGTCTCGCCGGCGGTTGGTTTAGATTTGGTTATGGGGTGCGTCGCCTTGCGCTTCAGCGCTCGTGCCTTGCGAGGGAGGAATGCCGAAGTGGAAGAGCCAGCTCCGCCAGGGCTCGTCGAGTTGACGGCCAAAATCGTCTCCGCCTACGTGAGCAACAACACGGTCGTTGCTTCCGATCTGCCGCACCTCATCAGTGAAACGCACGCTGCCTTGAGCCGGGCGACTGGGAATTCTGCTCCAGTCGAGCGCGAAGAGCAGAAGCCGAAAGTGCCGGTCAAGAAATCGGTGATGCCGGACCACATCGTTTGTCTCGAGGACGGCAAGAAGTTCAAGTCGCTGAAGCGGCACCTGCGCACGCATTACAACCTGTCACCGGAGGAGTACCGGGAGAAGTGGGGGCTGCCCCATGATTATCCGATGGTGGCTCCCAATTACGCGCGCGCCCGCTCCGACCTCGCCAAGAAGATGGGCCTCGGCACGCGGCGCGAGAAATAAGCCGCCGGCGCGGACCCTTCAGCTCAATCCGCTGTTTACCCGCGGGCGCTCGGCTCGCGCCCTCGCACCTTTTGGGCACGCTGCAACCTCGGCCCGGTAGGCGCGCAAGAGCTGGGCGTGGCGCGCGAGGTCGTAGGTCCAATGACCGCTCAAGCCCCGTTGGCGTTCCGCGCGCAAAGCACGCCTGAGACGCGCGAGCAGCCGAGCATGCTCGGCCGCGCTCACCGCCGCGAGTTCCCACTCCCACAACGGCAAGAGCTTGGGTAAGTCGCGCTTCCGCTCGTAGGCGCAGAGCTCGAGCGGCGCGGGCAAGGTATCGGGCGCAGAGGCAACGCGAGGGACGCGGCTGCCGGCGCCCCGGGACTGCGACATGGCGAGCGCTCCGGCTGCTGTTGAGCTTCGGCAGTCTCGCATCGCCCCGCCGGCCGCGGATAAGCGGAGATCGCGCTGGGAGCGGCAGCAGACTTATCCCCCTCGTTCACCCCCGGACTAGTTTGGAAATCAGAATTCAGCACATGGGCGTATGATGCGTTCGAAGGACCCTCCCACCCCTGCCGTTAACGCCCCATTCGGAATTTCGAGGATGCTGCAGATCGACGACCGCACCCATCGCGCCGGGCGCCCCTGCCACCGCAGGCTCCCAGTTGCGGGCTACCGCTGTGGCCGCGCCATCCACGCTCCCCGCGAGTCGATCGAGCAGGCGGTGGTGCAGGTGTTCGGCGTCGGCCAGGAGGACTTGCGCCGCATCACGCGGGGGCGCGCCAACGTCGCGCTCGCCCGCCAGGTCGCCATGTATCTCGCCCACGTCGTGTGCGGGATGACGCTGACCGACACCGGCCGCTTGTTCGGCCGCGATCGCACGACGGTCGCGCACGCCTGTGGGGTGATCGAGGACCGCCGTGACGATCCGCTGTTCGATCGCGCCCTTGACCTGCTCGAGTGGGTGGTCCCGGCCATCGCGACGCGCTTCCCCTCCCCGCACCTGTCCTCGTAAGCCGCCAGCATGCCCCCTGCGAACGTAAAGCCCGCGGCGGCCGCGCCGCGCAAGGGTGCCAGCGTCAATCCGGCCGAGAGCCCGCTCGCGTGGCTGCGGCGCCGCAAGGACCGCGACGGCGAGGCGATGATCTCGCAGGCGCAGTTCGATGCCGGTGAGCGGCTGCGCGCCGACTTCTGGTTCGCGCAAATGACGCCGCGGGTGACCATGAGCTGGTCCGCCATGGCACCGGCGCGCCGTCGTCGCCGCGCCGGCATGATGGTGCCGGCGGACGGCGATCTACAGGACACGATCGCGGCGAGCCGCGAGCGCGTGCGCCGCGCGCTAGCCGCCGTCGGGCCCGAGCTCGCAGGCGTGCTGATCGACGTATGCTGTCACTTGAAGGGAATCGAGGAAGCCGAGCGGGCGGCGGGGTGGCCGCAGCGGGCCGGCAAGGTGGTGCTGCAGCTCGCGCTGACCCGGCTCGCGCGCCACTATGGCATCAGTCCCGCGGCGGGCGTTTCCTCGATGCGCGCGGGCGC
This sequence comes from Hyphomicrobium sp., assembly GCA_035517115.1. Lineage (GTDB taxonomy): Bacteria > Pseudomonadota > Alphaproteobacteria > Rhizobiales > Hyphomicrobiaceae > Hyphomicrobium_A. Next base: position 6,490 of record DATIZL010000060.1, on the reverse strand, counting down.
CGTGCGCCATTGGGGTGCCGACGACTACCGCCCGCTGTTTGAGGTTCCCGGCCCCGAGCACCCATGAGTTGCGGTGGCTCGCTGATCATCTGACATTGAGCTGCTCGCGATGCAGTCCCACCGATGACCTGCTTCGGGCACCGGTCGTTAGTATCGGAGCGGCACTGCGCATTAATTCACCACAACCGTCACGCGGAGGAAGGTCGCAGGGATTGAAGTGGCGTCCTTGCGCGGGCTGGTGTTCTGGCTCTCGAACAGCGCGTCCAATTCCTTCTTCAGGTCGGCGGCGCGGCCGGCCTTCTCCGCTGCCTCGAACGCGTTCATGGTGGGGCCGTAGTAGCGTCGGAACACCTCCACAAACTCGGACGGCGGGCCCGGGAAGTTGAAAATGTATGTATCGCGAGCGAACGACACGTTGTCCCGCGGGACGCCGGCGCTCGCAAATCGCTCGACCACGTTGGCCTCGATTCCCCATGTCATCGGGCTGATGAACCCTTCCGGCGGCGGCGGCGTATAGGCGGCAGAGATTTTCAGGATCTGCGCGACCAAGGTCGGATCATTGGGGATCCAGTTCCCCATAATGATCCGCCCGCCAGGGCGCGCCACACGCACCATCTCCTTGGCCACATCGAACGGTTTCGGGGCGAACATGGCTCCGAAGAAACTGACGACAAGGTCAAACGACTTGTCCTGCAGCCCAGCCAGATTAGTCGCATCGCCTTCCTTGAACCGCAGGTTCGTGAGACCCTGCTCCTGCGCACGCCGGTTTCCAGCCTCGACAAGGTTGCGCGCGATATCCACGCCCAGAACGTCCGCGCCAAGCTTCGCGGCCGGCAGGGCCGTTGTGCCATCGCCGCATCCGAGATCGAGGATCTTGAGCCCCTTCTTGATCCCAAGCCTGCCAACGAGCGCTTCACCACTCTCGCGCATGCTTGCGGCGATGCGAGTGAAGTCGCCCTTTTCCCAAAGCGCCTTGTTCGGATTCATGGGAGTCTGCCGTCGAAGCTTGCTCTGTCCTTCAGAACCAGAGCCATCATAACATCGACTTCGATTGGCGCACCCATGTTGGACTGCGTCGCCGAACTTCTCCTGTTGGCCCTTGTCGGACGTCACCGCGCCCTCGCGCTGCAACGGGTCGGATTTCCAGACAGGTGAAGGCTCAAGCCGGTGCGCCCGAGGCCATGGCGGCGGTGGCGTCGGCCTTGATGCGCGCAACCATGGCGGCGAACCCGTTGGAGCGCTGCGGCGTCAGGTGCTCCTTGAGCCCGAGCCCCTCGAAAATGGGGATGGCATCGGTCGCCAGGATCTCGTCGGCGCGCTTGCCGTCGTAGATCGCGAACAGGATCGCGATGAGCCCGCGCACGATGTGGGCGTCGCTGTCGCCCTTGAACGTGAGGCGCGGCGCACCGCCGGCGGGCTCGATGTGAGTGGCGAGCCAGACCTGGCTCGCGCAGCCGCGCACCTTGTTGGCGTCCGTGCGCAGCGGCTCGGGCAACAGAGGCAACGCGCGCCCCAGCTCGATCACGTAGCGGTAGCGGTCCTCCCACTCGTCGAGGACGGCAAAATCGGAGCAGATCTGCGTGAGCGTGGCCAAACCAATCCATCCCTTGGACGCGTCCGTACGCTTAACACATAGGTCGCCGTCACGACCGTGCGCAAGGGAGCGATTGGGCGCGTGCAGGCGCCCGCGAAGGAAGGGCCTCAGGCGCCGCGGCGGGCGCCGCTGCCGCGCCACGCGGGTTCGAGGTCCTCGGGCCGCAGCGTGTCGATCGCGGGCGAAAGCGCGGACGACGAGGGGGCGGCATTGCCGCCGTCGGGCTTGGTGTACTTCTGCGCGAGCTCATAGGCCATCTGCGCGCCGAACTGGGCCTTGGTAAGGAAGGCCGACCAGACGGCCGCGGCCTGGGCGCAGGTCGAGGCGTTGCGGTCGCAGAAGGTCGCCGTCCAGTGCGCGGCGTTGGCCGCGCGATCGTAGAGGCGCGCCTGCTGCTGGCGGTCGGCCGGCAGCACGGCGACGACGGCCGCGATCAGGATGCCGGTGCGAATGAGGGACATGGGAACGCTCCAACAAGAACCCGTCCGAATTGCTTCAAGTCTGTCTTATCAGGCCGATCTCAAGAAACTGCCTCAGCTCAACGCAAAACTATCCGCCAAATTCTTGCAAATTTTATCCATCGGCCGGGCACCGCCCGCCCTCCCGTGCCCGTCAACGGCTCGTAAATGAGGGTTAAGCTTTCGTTTACGCGATTGTGCACACTCTGCCCTGAGTGAGCAGCGCGTGAGGGGAAATGCCATGCTGCCTGGTCGACTGAAGCTGCAGTTCGCGGCCTTCTTCTTGTTGAGCGGCGGGCTCGCCGCCAATCTTTTGTTCCTGCAACCCATGCTGCGCGAGGAGGCCGCGCAACGCGCGAGCGCGCCGGGCGACTCCTGGCTCGCCGACGCGCAGATGGCCGGCTTCGGGGATACGGGATCGATCACCCGCGCGGACACGCCGGCGGCAGCGGCCAAGCCGAGCGCCCCCAACGTTATCGAAGCCTTTACCAAGCCGGACACGAAGGCCGCGCTGCCGGCCGATGCAACCGAGGTCACGCGTGCCGTGCAGCGTGAGCTGCAAATCCGCGGCTACGAGACGGGGGGTGCCGACGGCGCGCCAACGCTCATGACGCGCGCCGCCATCATGGGCTTCGAGTACGATCATGCGCTGCCGATGACCGGGAAGCCGAGCCAGCGTCTGCTCAAGGCGATCGTCTTGGGTGAGAGCACGCGCACCACACGCCCCATCGGCTCCAGCGGGCAAAGCAGCGAGGCCGCCGACCTCATCCGCTCGGTGCAGAGCTCGCTCGCGAAGGCGGGCTACAAGCCGGGGCGCGCGACCGGCAAGCTCAGCCCGGAGACCATGCGCGCGATCCGCGCCTTCGAGACGGATCAATCTCTGCCCGAGACGGGCCGCATCTCCGGCCCGCTCATCTCGAGGCTTGCGCGCATCTCGGGGGACGGAAAGGTCGCGTCCGGCCTCTGAGGGCGCAGGGAGCCTAATACCTTGCGTGGCGCGTGCCTCGACCTAAAGTGCTGGCGCCATGCGTCTTAGAACCGAATTCTGGGTGAAGGGCTACCTGCGCCGCTGCGCCATCGAGGGCGCCTCGGCCGTCGTCGTGCGCCATGGCGACGACGACGCCGGTGCGATCTTCATCAAGGTCAACCGGCTCGACGGCACCTGCTTCGTGTTCGGGCCGGCCCCGGCCGGTCTTGCCGGGGCCGAGAGCGACCGCCACTGGGTGGCTTGCCTGGCGCGCGAAGGGGTGCCCGAGGCCGCGGCCGATGCCTTCCTGACACGCGAGCACGGATTTGATTCCGATCTCTGGGTCGTCGAGGTCGAGGATCCGGCGGGGCGCCACTTCCTGGACGACCAGCTCGACCCCGCAGGTGTGTGATCAGCGCCTCAGCGATGCACGAACGCTGCGCACGCTTCAGTTTCCGATAACAGTCGGATTCGCCAGCTTGTAAGCTGTGATTCGAGCCGTCGGATCGACATCTCGCTCGGGCGGCGATCGGGGGACGCCATGTCACGGGGGAGCGCATGGCAACGATACTGACGTTCCGGAGGGTGGAGTTGCGACGACCAAGCGGCGACACGGCGGGGGCGGTGTCGTGCGAGGTCATCATCTTTCCCGGCATCCGCTACGAGCGCTGGGGCGAGGTCGCAGACGATGCGCCGCAGGCGCTGTCCGTCACCAAGCGACCGCCGGCGCGCGAGCGGCGCGACGTGCTCGAGCTTGCCGAGTAGCTCCGAGCCCTCTTCCGATTAGAAATGGCTGGCCGAGCAGCGCGCCGCGTTCAAACTCGCTTCCGTATCGCGCTGATAGGAGAAGCCGCGGTCCGGTGCGCGTATGACCACGATGCCGCGCCGTGCGGCAAGGGCAACGGGCGGATCGGTGTCGCGCGCGATGCCGCGCGCTTCCGGCGTGACGCCCAGAAAATGCTCCTCCGATGGGACGAGCGCGAGCGTGATCGGCGTCGGGCGCCCCGGCGTCGAGGCCGAGGCGTAGATGTTGTCGCCCTGCGGCGTCATCACCGCGAGCATCCAGCCGGGATCGGGCGGCAGTGTCGCCGTCACCGACACCGGTCCGGCCGAGGTGTCGAAGCGGCACAAGGCATAGCGCGCATCCGGCGACAAGAAGGGCAGCGGCTCGGAGCCGGGCGCGATCTCGGACAGCATCCGCATCTTGTTGAGGGGGAGCCCGGGCGCGAGCCTGCTATAGGCGGAGTCGGCGGTGATATAGGGCGCGGCGAGCGTCGCGCAGATGTGCAGGATGCCGGCCGCGACCGGCGCCGCCAGGATGAGCTGCCAGTTCGCTTGTCCCAACCTGTCGCGCATGGTCATCGGCATTGGATGCGCCGTATCATGGGAAGCGGTTTCTGAGCCGCGCCCGACTTCACGAGCACGGGTGTCGTCGAATCGATGGTCGTCAGCGTGAGCGCAAGACGCCCGGCGCCGCCCGTCGGCAGCCAGTTGCCGGGCCGCGCGTCGCGCGCGAGCGTCACCACGTAGGTGCCGTCGGGACGTATGGCGATGGTCTGGCTGGTGAACGCGTAGCGCTGAGCCGGATTGGCGATGAGCTCGCCGCGGTCGTTGAATACCGTGATGCTCCACCAGCTGGTCCCAGGCTCGCGGCCCTCCACCGAATAATCGCAGGAGGAGTGCAGGCGGCGCCCGTCGCTGTCGGTATGGGCGACATAGGTGATGAGGTTCTCGCCGCTGAGCTGCAGCGATCCGAGCCGCGTGAAGTGCGCGCGCGTGTAGGGGTCGGCGTCGGCGCGCCCGCCCGAGGTCCAGCCGATCCACGGTCCCTGCCGGATGGTCGTGAGCGGCGTGCCGACGTCGATCATGTACCAGCTGGTGCCGAGCCCCAGGATCAGCACGGCGCCGATGAAGGCCGCCCAATCGCCGAGGATGCTGAAGACAATGGCAATCCGCTTCTGCACCTTGTGCAGCGCGACGTGCAGGGGTGTGAGAGCGCTATGGGACAGCACGGCGCGATCCCTCGCCGGGCACCGATTGCACGGCGCCGACGGTATCGTTGCGCGGTAGCGGCGCGGCGGGCGGCGGGCCGTCGGCGCGCTTGGCAGGCGCCGGGGCCGGTGCGACGGCCGGCACGGCCGGCGGTTTGGCGCCAGGCAGCTTCGGCGTCGCGGGCTCGGGTGCGGGGGCTGCCATGCCCGCGGCATTGCGCAACGCTTCCGCCAGCTTCTTTAAGGCCTCGCGCGTCGGATCGGGCATCAGGCTCGATTTGGCTTGCGGCGTCGCCTCGCCCGGCGCGCCCGGCGTGGCCGGGCTCTCGGCCCGCATCGCCGCGATACGCTGCTGCTCGGCGACCTGCACGGGGTGCGGCTCGAGGCCCGGAATGGTCGGGATGTTCATGTCGGTATGAATGACGGACATGAAAGAGTGCCACACGGGGGCCGCGAAGTGACCGCCCGTGGTGCCGGCCGCCATGGGGCGGTTGTCGTCGTTGCCGAGCCAAACGCCGCCGACATACTTGCCGGTGAAGCCCACGAACCAGACATCCTTGGGCCCGGTCGAGGTGCCGGTCTTGCCGGAAACGTTGGTGAATGGGAGTGCGGCGGCCGTGCCGGTGCCGTCGGTTATGACCTTGTTCAGCATCCAGTTCATCTGCTCGGCGACCGAGCGTTTCATGACCTGCGGCGCGGCTGGCTCATCGCGATCGCGGCTATAGACGAGGTCGCCCTTGGAGGAGACGAGGTCGAGGATCGCATAGGGCTTCGAGAGCTTGCCGCCGTTGGCGAAGGTCGCGAAGCCGCCCGTGTGTTCGAGCGGGCTGATGCCGTAGTCGCCGAGCGCCATCGAGCAGGTCTTGCGGATGCCGGTGATACCCAAGCGCCGCGTCATCTCGATGACCTTGTCACGCCCGACCGCGAACGACAATTCCGCCGCGACCGTGTTGAGCGAGCGCGCGAGCGCCATCCACAACGGCATGCTGGCGCCGCTGCCGCCGCCGCCGCCGTAGTTGGAGGGATGCCAGTTGCCGCACGAGCGCGAAGCATCCCGCACGGTCGTCGTCGGCTTGTAGCCATTCTCGATCGCAGTAGCGTAGACGTAGACTTTGAACGAGGATCCGGGCTGGCGCTTGGCGTGCGTGGCGCGATTGAACTGGCTCTCGCCGTAGTCCGGGCCGCCGGTCAGCGCCTTGACTGCGCCATCCGTCTCCATCTGCACGATCGCGCCGCTGGTGATGTGGCTGCCGCGGTACTCCTTCAACGCCGTCGCCAGCGCCTCGTCCGTCGCCTTCTGCATGTTGAGATCGATGGTGGTGCGCGCTGTCAGCACGTATTGGCCGCGCCCCGCCGCGATGCGCTGCACCTCCTCGAAGGCCCAATCGAGGAACCAGTCGGGGCTCGAGGGATTGCGGTTCTCGACGATCTTTGCCGGGTTGACGCGCGCGGCGTGCACCTGGCCCGAGGTATAGAAGCC
>DATIZL010000059.1:0-14284 GCA_035517115.1 Hyphomicrobium sp. | reverse complement strand
GCTGCTGGTCTTTTGGTTTCCGAAGGCCCCGCTGAGCATCACACGCTGATTGCTATTGTCCTGCCGCCGCCTGGACCCTAGGGGCTACAGAATAATGTGCGGTTAAGCTGCGTTCTGTTCTTGGCAGGTGCGGGGTGAGGGAAAACAAAAGGTTTACGCCCGCCCCGACCCGGGGCAGCACAAGCGGCCGCGGGGATTAGCGGAGGCGGTCAGCGGGTGACGAACTGGAAGGGGACGCTCACCTCGATCGGCCCCTGGGCGACGTTCTGGGGCATCGGCGGGAACGGGGCGGCGCGATCGAGCGTGGCCATGGCCGCTTCGTCGAGCACTTTGGAGCCCGAGCTCTTCTCGACCGTGCGCGAGAGGAGGCTGCCGTCGGGGCCGACCGTGAAGCGGACCATGACAGTGCCCGCCAGCCGCGAGCGCGGGTTGACCTTCACGCGCTCGATCGACTTCGAAAGCGTCCCGAGGTAGGCGCGGCGCTGCGTCGTGTCGCCGCCTGCCTTGGCCTGCCCCGAGCTCTGCTCGAGAAGCGTGGCGACCTGCGGCGCCTGCTCCTGAACGGGGACGGGCACGATCGGCTTGTCCTCGACGGGTTTGGGATCGTCCTTGGTGACCTGCGCCTCGTGCTTGGCCTCGGTCGAGGTGACGACGTCGTGCAGCTCGGGCTCGAGCTCCTTCACCTCGCGCGGCGCCTCGATCGGCTGCACGGCGGGAACGTCGACCGTCTCAATCCGCTCCTCGGCCTCACCGAGCTTGGCGACGCCCTCGAGCGCGATGCCCTGCTCGACCACGAACATGTCGTTGCCGGTGCCGGCATCGAGCGCCGCGCCGCCGGCGACCCCGACGACCGCCACCAGCAAGGCGGCGTGGATCGCGAGGGAGGCTAGCCAGGTGATGGGACGCAGCGCGGGCATCGGATGCGGTTGGCTCTAAGGGGTTGCGGCGGGGGCGGGGCTCGGGGCGGGTGCGGCCGCAGGCGAGGAGGCCGAGGCGTCGGGCGAGTGCTGCGAGAGCAGCGAGACCCGGCTGTAGCCGCTCTGTCCGACGAGGCCCAGGATCTCCATCACGTCCCCGTAGGCGACCTTCTTGTCGCCGCGGACGTAGACGACCGCGTCGCCCTCGGCGGCGCGAATGTCCTCTAGCCGCGGGACGAGGCGGCTGCGGTCGACGAACTCGTCGCGGATCTGCAGTTGGCCGCCGGCGGTGAGCGTCACCACCATCGGCTTCTTCGACTGGCCCACGCGCGCGGCCGAGGTCTTCGGCAGCTCGATCGGCACGCCCGCGACCATGAGCGGCGCCGCCACCATGAAGATGATGAGCAGCACCAGCATCACGTCGACCATCGGCGTGATGTTGATCTCCGCCATCGGCTTGTAGCCGACGTCGTCATCATCGCCGGATTGCGCGAGGTTGATCGCGGCGCCCATCAGTGACCCTTTCCGGCGCGCATGGGCACGACCGTCTCGGATGAGGGACGCGACAGGTTCCTGGCGATCTCGGAAAGTGCGGTCCCCGCCCGCGCCGCGAGCCGGCCGAGCGCGACCGACACCGCGTTATAGGCCATCACCGCCGGAATGGCGGCGGCGAGACCGAGCGCGGTCGCAAACAGGGCCTCGGCGATGCCAGGCGCCACGGTCGCGAGGCTGGTGTCCTGCTGCTGGCCGATGGCGGTGAAGCTGTTCATGATGCCCCACACGGTGCCGAAGAGGCCGATGAAGGGCGCCGAGGAGCCGATGGTGGCGAGGAACGGCAGGCCGCTCTCCTGGCGCTGCAGCTCGCTCTTCAGTGAGGTGCGCATGGCGCGGTCGAGGCGGGCGCGCACGGCGCTGCGGTCCTCTCCGCGCGAGGCGCCGTCCTCGGCCTCACTATGCGCGGCCATGAGAAGGGTCCTGACGAGGCCGCGCTCGTCACCGCTGACGCTCCCGGATTTCGCGACGGCCTCGAGCCGGCGCACCTGCCGGCGAAGCCAGGACAGCCGCACGAGCTTCTCGAGGATGATCGCCCAGCAGCCGACGGAGGCCAGTGCGAGGCCCAGCATGACGGCTTTGACGACCGGATCGGCCTCCTTCAGCATTCCGTGAAGCGAGTAATCGTGCGCCACACCTACAACCAACATCACCACGTGCCGTACCTCGCTACTTAGAGATTCCGACTTTGGTCAGCGAGCTGACCTTGAGACCCGAAAGACAATCAGTGACCGGCCCGCTCGCGGCGCGGCACTCCATGACATCGTTGACGAGAAAGCTGCCGATGGTGTCGCAGCTTGTGTTGTCGAGCTCGAACAGCTTGACCGTGCGTTTCGACGGCCGCAGCGGCGCGAGATCGAGCGCGAAGCGGCGCCCGATGACGCCGTCGTTCTGGAACATGACGAGATCGAGCTTGTAGGCGTCGTAGGTCGTGGAGGACGGGTTGGACACCACGACATAGGCGCGGCAGCCCTTCTCGGACGGCTCCAGCTTGTTGAGCTCGAGCGACACGGCGTTGCCGCTCGAAGCCTGATTGTCGGCCGGGCCTGGCTCGGCCTTCTGTTGCACGTCTTGCGCCCGGGAAGGATGGGCAAGGAGCAGCGCGCTGACTGCCGCGGCGATCGAAAGGGCCCTCGTTCTCATTTGTCTCCTCAGACGCAAGCGGTTCATCTCGTGCATCTAGAGTCTTTCGTCGGCGCCTGCCATTGCCCGTGAGCTTAAATCTCTGTGATGCATTCGGGAGCCGGCGTTACCGGCGGGCGGAGCGTCGCTGCCCTGCCGCCGCTGCCATCGACCGCAAAGCACCGCTACATGACTTGCGGCGTGCGCGAACCCTCTGCGCGCGCTCTCACCCTCTGCGTCCAAGCACGAAACTCCCGCGCATTTCCAACTCTATGGTCCGAATGCGAACGGCTCGTTGCGACGGGCCTTTTTTGTCTTTGGCTGCGAGCTGCAGCAGTACGAGATAACATGTCGAAGGCGCAGGCTGTCAAACGCCGATACTTGCTTGATGCAGATCGGGAAAAATTCCCGAGCGGGTCGGGAACTCCTTCCCGGGCGAGGTCCCGCGATGACCTGCCTGAGGCGCACGCGTCCGAAGTTCTGACGCTCGCGCTTGAGCCGGCTGCGTGCGTTGGGAGTGCAACATAATGAGAGAAATGCTTTTGAGCGGGAAAAGCCGGCCAATTAAATCGGGAAAACCTCCTCTTGTTTTTGATGCTCGGAAATGCGGGGATTTGCTTGTTATCCGGGAACGCCGCTAGGGGGAGTATCGTGCATGCCTAGAGTTGTGCTCGAAGCGACGAGCTGACGTGGCTCAAGGAAGTCAGCGCGATCAGGACCGCGCTCGGCTTCAGGAGAGCAAAAGCCAAAAAATTGGCACCTGCAGCCCATCGGTTCGATGGGGGGAAAGGAATGTTTTGTCTCGCGCACGGGTCTTGGCCGGCTCGGCCAAGCTGAAGTTTGAGCTCTGCGGGGTAAGTCCCGCGGGCGGCGGGCGTGAGCAGGAGGCTCCGTCCTCACGAAAGAGTTGAGAGACGACGCATCGCGTCGTGAGCTTGGGGTTTGAGCCATGCGTTGGAGTGTTGCGTGCGCGATCACCTGCCTGGCGATGAGGGGACGAGCCTTCGCCCCCGGCCCGGCGCGGAGTGTCGAGATGCAACTTGGCTCGGGGCAGCGCTCGGGAACAACTCCTACGGGCGGTCGGGAAACCGCGGCAACGCCGAATCAGCTACGTCTTTGCGGGCGGGTCACGGCACTTGCAGGGGGCGGGATGGGGGGCCTGAAGTCGAGGTTGCCGGCAGCAGCAGGCGCGCTCCTGCTTTTCTCCTCCGCCGCCATCGCCCAAGAGGCCACCCCCCCTGCGGCGAGCCCGCCGCCGGGCGCGGCCACGACCCCGACACCACCCGCCGCCACGCAGCCCACCACGACACCGTCGGCGACGACCACTCCCGGTGCAACGGCGCCCGCGCCGGGCGGGACGCAGCTCCCGCCGGTGCAGGTCATTCAGAAGCAAGAGCAGACGCCGCAAACCGCGCCCAAGAAGGCCGCCGCCAAGAAAACGCCGCCAGCGCCGCCCCCGGCGGCTCCCGCCGCGCCGACCGCACCCGTCACGCCGCAAGTCGCCGGCACCGGCGGCATCGACGACGGCACCGTCCTGATGTCGCCGCTCGAGGGCAGCGCGGTGCCCATCGGCAAATTCCCCGGGGCCGTGGGGCGCTCCTCCGCATCCGATATCGAACGCTCGGGCACCGACTTCGTCCCGAACGTCATCCAGCAGACCGTGCCCGGCGCCATCCTCGAGGACGCCCAGGGCAACAACTTCCAGCAGAACCTGCAGTTCCGCGGCTTTGACTCCTCGCCCGTCAACGGCGTGCCGCAGGGGCTCGCGGTCTACCAGAACGGCGTGCGCATCAACGAATCCTTCGGCGACATCGTCAACTGGGACTTCCTGCCCGACACCGCGATCGAAGGCATAACGATCGTCGGCGCCAACCCGGTGTTCGGCCTCAACGCGTTGGGCGGCGCCGTGACGGTGCTGATGCGCGACGGCTTCAACTTCCAAGGCACCGAGATCGACGTTCGCGCCGGCTCGTTCGGGCGCGTCCAGGGCGAGCTCGCCTCAGGCCAGCGCAGCGGGACCTGGGGCGCGTTCCTGTCGCTGGAGGGCATCCGCGACAACGGCTGGCGCCAATTCTCGCCGGCGACCATCCGGCGCGGCTATGCCGACCTCGGCGCCAAGGACGACACCACCGAGGTGCACCTCAACTTCACCGGCGCCGACAATTTCGTCGGCGCGACCTCGGCCGCGCCGGTGCAGCTCTTGAACCTCAACTGGAGCAACTCCTTCACCAACCCGCAGACGACCGACAACAAGCTGTCGATGGTCTCGCTCAACGGCCAGGTGAAGGCGACGCCGACGCTGACCTTCTCCGGCGTCACCTACTATCGCTGGTTCCAGCAGAAGCACATCGACGCCAACCTCCTCGACGCCACGAGCTGCGCGAACCCGTTCGACCCGCTGGCACCCAATGTCGTCTGCTCTGCCGAAAGCACTCCCGCCGAGGCCTTCGTCGGGCCCGACGACCGCACGCAAGTGTTCGATCCCGACGCCGCCTACGGCACCCTCGACCACACCTCGCAAAACGCCAATAGCTGGGGCCTCTCGGGCTAGGGAGTCGAGAAGGCGCGGGTGCTCGGCCATACCAACCAGTTCCTGCTCGGTGCCAGCTACGACCACGGGCGCGTGGGCTACGCGAGCAGCAGCGACCTCGGCACCTTCGGGTCGGACTTCACGCTGAGCCCGATCGATCCAACGTTTCTCATCCTGCAGCCCGACGACTTCAACCCGCGCAACCTGACGACGCAGAACGACTACGTCGGCATCTACTTCTCCGACACGATCGATCTCACGCCGGCGCTCGCCTTCACCGTGGGCGGCCGCTTCAACTACGCGCGCCTCGCCATCCAGGACAACACCGGGCTCGATCCCGAGGTCAACGGCGCTCACGTCTACGAGCGCTTCAACCCGATGACCGGCTTCACCTACCAGTTCCATGACGGGCTGACGCTCTACGGCAGCTACGCGGAAGCCAACCGCGCGCCGACCCCGGCCGAGCTCTCCTGCTCGGACCCCAACAATCCGTGCCTGATCGAGAGCTTCCTCACCTCCGACCCCAACCTGCACCAGGTCGTGTCACGCACCTTCGAGCTGGGCTTGCGCGGCAAGGAGGCCTATGGTCACGGCGGCAAGCTCGAGTGGAGCGCCGGGCTGTTTCACGCCATGAACTTCAACGACATCCTGGCGCTGGCGGCGCCGGAGACCGGGCGCGGCTACTTCCAGAACGTAGGCGACACCCTGCGCCAGGGCGTCGAGCTGGGGCTGCGCTACACGGATCCGCGGCTGATGGTGTACGCGAACTACGCCTTCGTCGCCGCCACCATCGAGACCGACGTGCAGCTGCCCTCGCCCAACAATCCGAACGGCGTGCCGTGCGACAATGCTCCCGACGCCACCTGCTCCAACGCCAGCGCGGGCGACCGGCTCCCGGGCATCCCTGAGCACCGCTTCAAGGCGGGCTTCGACTACTGGGTCACGCACGAATGGAAGTTCGGCGGCGATCTGCTCGTTGCCAGCAACCAGATCTTCTACGGCGACTGGGCCAACAACAATGCGCCGCTCGCGGGCTACGCCACCGTCAACCTGCACTCTTCCTACGACGTCAACGAGCACTTCCAGCTCTACGGCCTGATCAACAACCTGTTCGACTCCCACTACGGGCTGTTCGGCACCTTCTTCGACACGGAAACTGCGAATGGCGCCGCTGCGGCCGCGGGCCTCGGCGACAGCTTCTTTACGAACCCGCGCACGATCACGCCGGCGCAGCCGCTCGCGGCCTATGCTGGCGCCAGGATCAAGTTCTGATCTGGCCGACCCTAGTTAGGAGCTGCGTGACGCGTTTGCGCAGGTGGGGAGCGCGCACCGCAGGATCGGACCCGGAGGGTCTGACCCCAAACGACGGCGACGGTGGATCGGTTTCAGAGCTGCGTCACGTACGCGCGGCCCTCGATCACGTCGTACTCGCACACCTGGTAGGGCAGCCGCTCCTTCGCGGTCAGCACCACGTGCGGGTGCTTGAAGCGGGCGGGCCACAGCTCGTTGTTGATCTCCCAGATGCTCACCTGCGCGCTCGCGCGGCCGATCGAGAGCGAGACCGAGGAGGGCTTGGTCCACAACGGCAGCGCGGCGGTGCTCACGGGTGCGGCGCGGTCGCTCAGGCGGCCGATGGGGTCGGCGGCACGGCTCGCGGGCGCGTCCAGTGCCGACATCTGGCAGGCGGCAATGGCGCGGTCGCGGTAGGCGAGCAGCAGCGCCTCGCCTGCGCCGTCGCGGTAGAGCCGCTCCTGCGTCCATACCTTCGTGACCGCCAGCACGGCGAGCACAACGACGAGCGCTCTCATCATGAGGGGCCTCCCCCGCGCGATCTGAGCGTTGGTCCCGCGCCGGCGCCGGATTTGCTGCGCCGCGGCGGCGTCCCGCGCTCGAGGCCCGAGTTTGCTGCGGCTTGGTGAAGAAAGCGTTGCCCGGCGTGCCGCGGCGGCTTGTCAGGGGCGCCGCCTTGCGGCAAAAGCGGTGCGCCCACCGCCAGCCGTGGCCCATAAATCCTTAAGTCCGGGGAGCACCTCTGCACATGCCAAAGAAGAAGATCCTCATCACCTGGCCGCTGCCCGATGCCGTCATGGCCCGCGCGCGGGCGTCCTACGACGTGATCGCATACGGGGACAACCCCAAGATCACCATCGAGGAGCTGCTCGATACGGCCAAGAAGGTCGACGCGCTTCTGATCACCCTCAACGAGAAGTGCCGCAAGGAGGTGATCGAGAAGATGCCGGACCACATCAAGTGCATCTCGACCTTCTCCATCGGCTTCGATCACATCGATCTCGACGCCTGCAAGGCGCGCGGCATCAAGGTCGGCAACGCGCCGCACGGTGTCACCGTCGCCACCGCCGAGATCGCAATGCTGCTCTTGCTCGGCTCGGCGCGCCGCGCCTCCGAGGGCGAGCGCATGATCCGCACGCGCTCCTGGCCCGGCTGGCAGCCGCTGCAGCTCGTCGGCCAGCGTCTCGACGGCAAGAAGCTCGGTATCTATGGCTTCGGCAAGATCGGCCAGGCGCTGGCGCAGCGCGCGCGCGGCTTCGACATGGAGATCCACTACTACGATATCTACCGGGCCAAGCCCGAGGTGGAGGCGAAATACAACGCCACCTATCACGACAATCTCGACAGCCTGCTCAAGATCTCGCAGTTCTTCTCCATCAACGCGCCCTCGACGCCGGAGACGCGCGGCTTCTTCAACAAGGCCGTGATCGAGAAGCTGCCCCAGGGGGCGATCGTCGTGAACACGGCGCGCGGCGACCTCGTCAACGACGCCGATATGATCGCGGCATTGAAATCGGGGCGCCTGGGGTATGCGGGCCTCGATGTGTTCGCGGGCGAGCCCAACATCAACGAGGGCTACTACGGCCTGCCCAACACATTCCTGTTCCCGCACTTGGGCTCGGCCGCGATCGAAGCGCGCAATCAGATGGGCTTTGAGGCGCTCGATAACATCGACGCCTTCTTCGCCGGCAAGGAGATGCCGTTCAAGCTCAACTGAGCAGCGTCCCGCTCATCCCAGCCCTCTCCCCGCAAGCGGGGAGAGGGGCCCCAGTTGCGGCGGGCTTCCGGTCGGCGGCAGGCTGCGCTAGGCTCAGGCTTGCGGTGGGCTTTTGTCCGCGTGCCGTTCGAGGGAGCGGCGTGCGGGCGAGAGGAGGCTTTAGCTATGGTGGAACCGGTTCCGACAACGGCGCAGACGCCCGAACACACCTCGACGTTCAGCAACCGCGCCACCTGGATGCGCGGCCTGTTCATGCTGCTGTTGCTGCTTGCCTTCGGCATAGCGCAAGGGCTGCTGTGGATCATCGCGCTGGTGCAGTTCCTGTGGCTCTTGTTCGCAGGCGAGCACAATCCGGCGCTGGCACAATTCGGCCGCTCGCTGTCGCGCTGGCTGCAGGACACGGGGCGCTACATCGTGTGCGCGAGCGACACAAAGCCGTTCCCGTGGGCGCCGTGGCCGGCGGCGGAGTGAAGCGGGCCCGATCGGACTCCCGTTGAGCTGCGCTCAGTCGGCGCGCGCGAGCGCCGACACGAGCGCGCGTGCGCTGCGCAATAGCCGCCCGTCGTCGCGGCGCTTGCCCACGAGCTGCACGCCAATCGGCAGGCCGCCGGCCTCGAGCAGCGGCAACGTCACGCAGGGCATGCCGAGGTAGGTCCACATCCCGTTGAACACGGGGCTGCCGGTCGAGGCGAAGCCTTGCGGCGCCGGGCCGGGGGCGGCCGGCGTCAGGATCGCGCCGTAGTCGTCGAGCACGCCCGCCACCACGCGGTAGGTGCCCTCGCAGCCGGCAAGCGCACGGATGTAGTCCTGCACGTCGACCTTCATTCCCGCCTCGAGCCGCTCCTTGAGGCCCGGGGACAAAAGCTCTGGCGAGGTGCGCAAGAGCGGCTCGTAGTAGTGCGCGTTCTCGGCGAGCTGGACGAGCAGCAATGGCGTCGGCGAGCGAGGGGATCTCGACCTCGACGGCGCGCGGCCCCAGCTCCTCCATTAGCTCGGCGAAGGCTGCGTGCAGCACCGGGTCGGCATCGGCCCACGCGGGCGTCTTGACGAAGGCGAACAGCGGCGGCGCCGGCGGCTCCTGCCGCGCGACCTCGAGCAGGCCCGGACGGCTGCCGCCATAGCTCACGCTGTCGCCGGGCTCGAAGGCCGCCATGCAGTCGGTCAGGAGCGCGAGGTCGTCGACCGAGCGACCCAGAACGCCGACGGTGTCGAGCGTGTGCGATTGCATCAGCACGCCACCGCGCGGGACGAGCCCGAGCGTGGGCTTATACCCGTAGACGCCGCAGAACGAGGCGGGGCGGATGACCGAGCCGGCCGTCTGGCTGCCGACGGCCGCTGGCACCATGCCGGCGGCGACGGCGGCGGCCGAGCCGGCCGAGGAGCCGCCCGGCGCGTGCGTGGACTTGTGCGGGTTGCGCGTGCGTGCCGGCGTCAGCAGCGCGAGCTCCGTCGTCACCGTCTTGCCGAGGATGACAGCGCCCGCTTGGCGCAGCCGCGCGACGCACGCCGCATCCCTCTCCGGGCGGCGTCCGGCAAAGATGGGCGAGCCGTGCTCGGTGGGGAAATCCGCGGTGTCGAAGATGTCTTTCACGCCGATCGGCACGCCGTGCAGCGGACCGACGCCCCGCCCGGATTTGAGCTCCTCATCGCGTGCTCGCGCTTGGGCGAGGGCATAGTCGGGATCGAGGTGCGCCCAGGCTTGCACGTCAGGCTCGCGCTCGGCGATGCGGTCGAGGCAGGCGCCCACCAGGGCCTGCGAGCTCAGGCGCCGCTCGCGGATCGCCTCGGCGGCTTCGGTGGCGCTAAGGCCGGCGGGGTCGGCGAGAACGGGGCGGCTCATGTTTGCTCGAACGTAAAGGTTGGCGATCGAATGCTGCACCAAAGGCGGAGGCGATTTGGTCGCGGCGGCGCCTTTCCCTTAGCGGCGCTTGGCTTCCCGCTCAATCTCGCGCGGCGAGAGGCTTGACGGGCTTTTGCTTTCCTACCTATAGCTCAAGCCTCGCCGACATCAGAAAGCCTTGTAGGGCTGGCTCTGCTCGGTTTTAACCGGGGAGTAGGCCGTCCAAGGGCTGCGGCGCAGCGCACCGCTCGAGGGAAGCAAATGCCGACCAAACAGAGCCGACCCACCGGCCGCCACTTCCTGCAGATTCCGGGCCCGACTCCCCTGCCCGAGCGGATCGCCAGTGCCATGTCGCGGCAGATGCTGGACCACCGCGGCCCCACGTTCGCCGAGTTCGGCCTGCGTCTGCTGGCCAGCGTCAAGTCCATCTTCAAGACGGCGCACCCGGTCATCATCTTCCCGTCCTCGGGGACGGGCGCCTGGGAAGCCGGCTTCGTCAATACGCTGTCGCCCGGCGACCGCATCCTCGTCATCGAGACGGGTCAATTCTCCGTGCTCTGGCGCAATATGGCCGAGCGGCTGGGCCTGAAGCCGGAGGTGCTGCCGACCGACTGGCACCGCGGCGGCGACGCCAACGCGCTCGAGGCGCGGCTCAAGAAAGACAAGGCGCACGACATCAAGGCCGTGTGCGTCGTGCACAACGAGACGTCGACGGGCGCGCGCACCTGGGTCGACGAGATGCGCAAGGCGATGGACGCCGCGCAGCATCCGGCGCTGCTCATGGTCGATGCCGTCTCCTCGCTGGCGGCCATGGACTACCGCCACGACGAGTGGGGCGTCGACGTCGCCGTCTCCGGCTCGCAGAAGGGGCTGATGCTTCCGCCCGGCCTCTCCTTCAACGCGGTGAGCCCGAAGGCGCTGGCGGCGTCGAAGAAAGCCAAGCTGCCGCGGTCCTACTGGTCGTGGGACGACATGCTCGCCATCAACGCCGCCGGCACGTTCCCCTATACGCCCGCGCAATCGCTGCTGTTCGGCCTGGCCGAGGCGATCGACATGCTGCTCGAGGAAGGCCTCGACAACGTGTTCGCGCGGCACGAGCGCCTCGCCGAGGCGGTGCGCCGCGCCGTGCGCGCGTGGGGCCTCGACATCTGGTGCCGCGATCCCAAAGGCTATTCGCCGGCGGTGACGGCGGTCGCGGTGCCCGAGCCGCACAACGCGGATGCCTTCCGCAAGCTCGTGCTCGACAACTTCGACATGTCGCTCGGAACCGGCCTCAACAAGCTCGCCGGCAAGGCCTTCCGCATCGGCCACTTGGGCTACACCAGCGAGCTCACCGTCTGTGGCGCGCTGTGCGGCGTGGAGATGGGGCTGGAGCTCGCCGGCATTCCGCACCAGCAGGGCGGCGTCGCCGCGGCGATGGCCTATCTCGCCGAGACGGCGCGGCCCGCGAAGGCCAAGGCGGCCTGATCGCGGGCCATGTGGTTGCTCACTCGGAAGCCGCTTTGATGACGGCGGCCTTGGTGCTCGACTTGGGCACGTTCGCGGGGCCCGAGTAGCCGGCCATGGCGAGCTCAAGCTGGCATTTTTTGCCGAGCTTCATGTATTTGGCGATCACGCAGCTCTTGACCTTCGCGTAGGTCGGCGACGCGTCAATGCACCCTAAACGGCGCACGTCGCTTTCGCAGGCGAGCGCGCAGTGCCGGCGTGACCTCGGGCGGGAGCTTGAGCTCCTCGGCCCGTGCGACGCTGCTCGTCGATACCAGCGCCAACCCCACCAAAGCAGACGAACGGTTCATTGACGTCCCCCTCTCGCTACTTACGTTGAGGGAGGGGCAACATCATGGGCATGGAGCAGAATGATGGCGCTGCGCGCGCTGCGACAGCTCACCACACGGAAAAAAATCGCGCAGACATTGGGCACGATGCCTCGCCGCCGGAAAAGCGCGAGCGCTTCCAGCTGCATCAGCCGACGGAGCGTTTCCGCTAGGCCTTGAGGTCGAGGTGTGCGATCGCTTCCGCCACGCGCACGCTGTCGACGTCGTCCTTGTGGATAACGTCGCTGGCGCCGCCGGCAAGAAGGCTCGATCGGCGCGAGTGCGTGACCTCTCCGCTGATGACGATGATGGGGCCCTCATAGCCGGCCCCGCGCAACAGCGGCATGGTCTGCAGCGCGTTGGCCGACGGCTTCAGGATGTCGTCGAGGAAGACGAGGGACGGTTTGCTCTCGACCACCTTATCGACGGCCTCGCTGGGGCTCGAGGCCAGGTGGACGCGCAGCTCGTACCCGAAGATTACGCGCAGGGTTGCGGCGAGGCGCTCTGCGTCCTGCGTCTCGTCCTCGATGACGAGCACGTCGCGCGCTGGCCCAAGCTTCACCCGCGCTGCCACGAGCTGGCTCTTTTTGGCGAGATGGCTGCCGCCGCAGGTTGTGAATTCCGTCGCCATAGATAGTCCAAGCCTTCCGGCTGCGCCGCCCCAGTAGAATATGGATCTGGCGCAATCCACTCGGTTGCCATGACCGGCGTCAAGTCAGACGAAACACTACAAATGCCGAATGTGGGCCAGAGCGTTCCAATGAATCGCCGTTACCAGCGTTCAAAGTGCAATTTCCTTCGGCCAGCGGATCGTGAAGGTCGAGCCGCGCCTCACCGCGGGGTCCGATTCCAGCGCAATCGATCCGCCGACCGCGGCGAGCATCTTCTGCACGATTGCGAGCCCCATGCCCTCGCCCTCGCCACCGCCGAGCGTGCGGAACGGGAGGAACATGCTGGCATGGTGCTCCGGGGCAATGCCGGGGCCGTCGTCGGCGAGCATGATAGCGAGGTCTTTGCCCGCATCCGCACAGGTGATCAGCAGCGCGCCGTTGGCGCGGTCGTGGTGCTTGATGCTGTTGTCGATAAGGTTGCGCAGCGTGAGCGCGAGCGGCGCGGCCAGCGTGTCGATGCGCGGCCAGGCGCCTCGCAGCGTCACCTCCACGGTGCCGCGCGGCAGCGAGCGCACGATCTCCTCGATGAGCTCGCGCACATCCACGCTTTCGATCGACGCGCCACTGCGTCCTGCGCTCGAGTAGTGCAGCAAGGCGGACAGCATGCATGACACCCGCTTTGCCTGGTCGCGCAGCTCGGCGAGCTTTTGCCGCGCCCGGCCGCTGTCGCCGTCTACGATGGCCGTCTCGACCTCGTCGGCGAGGTAGCCGAGCGCGCGCATGGGCGCCTTCAAGTCGTGCGTGGCGATGGCGGCGAACTGCTCGAGGTTGCTGTTGGCGATCTTTAAGTCGGTGTTGATGCGGGCAAGCTCCTCAGACTTCGAGGCCACCTCGGCTTCCGCCATTAGGCGCCCGCGGATCTGACGGCCGAGCTCGACCGCGAGCTTGGTGTCGACTTCCGCAGGCGAGACGACCAGCAACTTAAAGGCGTCTTCCTCGAAGGCGTAGAACACCAAATTAAGCCGTGGCCCCGCTCCGCAGTCCGTGACGATGGCGACGCTCGGAACGCGCAAGGGTTGGCCCGGCTCGAGCGCCCTCAATTCTCGTTCTAGCCCGATGACCGGGGCCAGACTGCGCATCACCGGCTCTCCGACGGCGATGAAGTCCACAAGCGTTCCAAAACGATTGTGGACGTTGAGGTCGGCGTCGAGCCAGACCAGGCCGAAGACGCCGCGGGCAGCCAGCAGCTCTCCGGCGCGGCGGCGCAAATTCGGCATCTCGTCTGAATCAGATCCCGCGTCGGCGAATGGCATCGGCTGCTCGAAGGAAGGCATCTTTAACGTTCTCGCCGGTCTTGGCACTGGTACGCAGCATGGGGATGGTCGACTTGACGAGCTCGGGGGGCAGCTCGGCTGCAGCGCTCTCGAGATCGGATTTGTTGAGCAGGAAGGCGCAATAGCGCCCCGGCATCGCCTCCAGGAATTTGTTGCCGAGCTCGACCATACGCTGCAGCGTCGAGCGCCGCGTCACGTCGCCGACGATGAGGGCGCCAGCTGCCTCCTTGATGTAGACGTGCGACAGGATCGTCTCGCCGAAATTGCCGTCCGTGTCCCAAATTACGAACGTCAGGCCGTCCGCGCCCGCGCCAGAGTCCGAGCGCGGCTCGATCTCGAAGCTGTAGACGTCGACGCCGAGCGTCGGCATGTAGTCCGCTTCGAAGCGGTTGAAAACCAGGCGCCGGGCGATCGACGACTTTCCGACGCCGATCTCGCCCAAGAGCATGATCTTTCGCGCCGTCATCGCGCGGCTTCACCATCGAACCCGATTTCGAACTCCACGCGGCGGTTGGGACTCGCATCGCCTACGACGGGGCTCAAGTCCTCGATGTTGT
>DATIZL010000058.1:0-4888 GCA_035517115.1 Hyphomicrobium sp. | reverse complement strand
CATCGCCAACCTTGCGTCGTGCGATGGCCGCTGGTGCCACGTCAGCATCGACAAGTTTCGCGGCTATATCGAGCAGAAGAAGCTATGGGGGATCTACGAGGGCGAGATCCTGAAGTAGCGCAAGGCTCTGCGCGTTCAGTCCTCGTCCGACACAAGCCGAACCACGACGTCGATGTGGCTGATGCGCATTCCGTCGGGCGGCGTGGGCACGCCGTCGACCCGGATGGCATCACCGGGAATATCGTGCAGCTCGCCGGCGGCCTCGATGAAGAAGTGGTTGTGGTTCGACGTGTTGGTGTCGAAGTAGGCTTTGGACCCGTTGATCGCCAGCTCGCGCAAGAGGCCTGCCCGCTTGAACTGATGCAGGGTGTTGTAGACGGTCGCGAGCGATACATGGTGGCCGATCGCCACTGCCTCGGCGTGCAGGAGCTCCGCCGTTACGTGCCGGTCGCCGCCTTGAAACAGCAGCGCGCCGAGCGCCAAGCGTTGGCGGGTGGGGCGTAATCCGGCCTTCCGCAGCAGCTGGGAGATGCCGCCCTTGCCGTCCCCGTGATATCGACTGCCCGTATCGGTCATGCTTCGAACGGATATATCCACCTTGCGGAGCCTGCGTGCCGCCTCCAGCGTCCCTTCCCGCCTGAGGCAGCAAATTACAGTATAGGGGCCGAGCGAAGCCCCCGCAACTTGACGCGGGCCCGCCAAACCGGCGCAGATCAGCCGCCTGGAAGCTCCCGACGTTCGTGCGGCGCTCTCTTTTGAAGGGCGGACGACTGTGTTAGGAAGCCCGCGGCCGCGGCGCTTCCCGGGGCCTGGAAGCCCAGTCGCACGAGGGTTTTGCGCGGAATCATCATGACAGAGCGCCGCACGAGCTTCGAGTATGAGGATCTTCTTGCGTGCGGGCGCGGCGAGCTGTTCGGCCCCGGCAATGCGCAACTGCCACTCCCGCCGATGCTCATGTTCGATCGCATCTCCTCGATTTCCGAAACGGGCGGCGCCCACGGCAAGGGCCAGGTCACGGCCGAGCTGAAGGTCGCTGGCAGCAGCCGGGTCGAATGGTTCTTCAAGTGCCACTTCCCGGGCGATCCCGTGATGCCGGGCTGCCTCGGCCTCGATGCGCTCTGGCAGCTGACCGGATTCTTCCTGGGATGGCTCGGTGCCCCCGGGCGCGGGCGCGCGCTTGGGGTGGGAGAGGTCAAGTTCACCGGCATGGTCGTGCCGACCGTCGCCAAAGTCGAGTATATCGTCGACCTCAAGCGGGTCATCCTGCGCAAGCTGAAGCTCGCCATCGCCGAGGGTGTCATGAAGGCCGACGGCCAAGTGATCTACACCGCCAGCGACCTGCGCGTCGGCTTGTTCGAGGCCGGCGAGGTGGCCGCCGCTCTCAGTCCTTGATCTCGATGGTTTTTCGTGCACGCTTCCGTGGCGAAGCGGAGAGGAACTAGCGGATGAGACGAGTCGCCGTCACCGGCATGGGCATCGTTTCCTCGATCGGGAACAACTGCCAAGAGGTGCTCGCGTCCCTCCGCGAGGCCAAGTCGGGCATCGTGCGCGCCGAGAAGTATGCCGAGCTCGGCTTCCGGTGCCAGGTTCACGGCGAGCCGCATCTCGACTGGGAGAACCAAGTGCCGCGCAAGGCGCGCCGCTTCATGGGTGATGGCGTCGGCTGGAACTACGTCGCCATGGAGCAGGCGATCCGCGACGCCGGCCTCGAGGAAAAGGACGTCATCAACGAGCGCACCGGCATTATCATGGGCTCGGGCGGCCCCTCGACACGGGCGATTGTCGCCGCCGCCGATACGGCGCGCCAAAAGGACCCCAAGAAGGTCGGGCCGTTCGAGGTGCCGAAAGCGATGTGCTCGGGTCCTTCCGCCGCGCTCGCTACCAGCTTCCAGATCAAGGGCGTCAACTATTCGATCGCGTCGGCCTGCTCTACGTCCGCGCACTGCATCGGCAATGCCGCGGAGATGATCGCGTATGGAAAGCAAGACGTCATGTTCGCCGGCGGATGCGAGGAGCTCGACTGGACGCTCTCAGTGCTGTTCGATGCCATGGGCGCCATGTCGACCAAGTTCAACGCCACGCCCGAGAAGGCGAGCCGCGCCTACGACAAGGACCGCGACGGTTTCGTCATCGCCGGCGGGGCCGGCACCGTCGTGCTCGAGGAGCTGGAGCGCGCCAAGGCGCGCGGCGCCAAAATCTACGGAGAGGTCGCGGGCTACGGCGCGACCTCCGACGGTTTCGACATGGTGGCACCGTCGGGTGAGGGCGCCGTGCGCTGCATGCGGCTCGCCCTGCAGGGGCTCGACGGCAAGGGCATCGGCCACAAGGTCGACTACATCAACCCGCACGGCACCGGCACGCCGATCGGCGACGTGCGCGAGATCGAGGCGGTCCGCACCGTATTCGACGGCGACATTCCAAAGATATCCGCCACCAAATCGCTGACCGGACATTCGCTTGGAGCGGTCGGCGTGCAGGAGGCGATCTTCTCCCTTTTGATGATGAACAACGGCTTCGTCTGCGAGAGCGCGAACATCGAGGAGCTCGACCCCGCCTTCGAGGGTGTGCCGATCGTCCGTGAGCGTCTCGACGGCGTTAATCTTAACTGTGTCATGTCGAACAGCTTCGGGTTCGGCGGAACGAATGCCACCCTCGTGTTTCGCCGCGTGACGCCTTAAGCGGCCGGCGTGCCGGCCTTGCAGCGAGTTACCCGAGGAACTTCGCCGGGCCCTCGAGCATGAGAAAGAGCGGCGGAAAGCTGTTTTGAAGGCAAATGGACGCCCCGACGCAACGACGGTAAATGTGACGGTGAATGTCATGACGGAAATCGACTTCGCAAAGCCCGGCCCGCTGATGGCCGGAAAGCGCGGCCTGGTAATGGGCGTCGCCAATGACCGCTCTATCGCGTGGGGCATCGCGCGCATCCTCGCAGGCCAGGGCGCGAAGCTCGCTTTCACCTATCAGGAGGGCTCGTTTGGGCGCCGCGCCGTGCCGCTCGCCCAATCGCTCAACTCCGAGATCATCGAGCCGTGCAACGTTCTCGATCTCGCCAGCGTCGACAAGGCGTTCGCGCGTATCAAGGAGGTCTGGGGCGGTCTCGATTTCGTCGTGCACGCGATTGCCTATTCCGATCCGCGCGAGCTTTCGGGCCGTTACGTCAACACCACGCGCGACAACTTCGCCAACACGATGGTCATCTCCTGCTTCTCCTTCACGGAGGTTGCCAATCGTGCCGCCCAGCTCATGCCGAACGGTGGATCGCTGCTGACGCTGTCCTACGGCGGCGCCACGCGCTCGGTGCCGTCCTACAACGTCATGGGCGTTGCCAAGGCCGCGCTCGAGGCTTCCGTGCGCTACCTCGCCGCCGACCTCGGCCCGCAGCAGATTCGCGTCAACGCGCTGTCAGCCGGCCCGATGCGTACAGTGTCGGGCGCCGGCGTCTCGGACGCTCGCGTCATCTTCAATTTCCAGAAGGAGCACGCGCCCCTGAAGCGTACGCCGACCTTGAACGAGGTCGGCGGCTCGGCCCTCTACCTGCTCTCCGACCTCTCGGGCGCCGTGACGGGCGAGGTGCACTTCGTCGACTGCGGCTACTCGACCGTCGCCATGCCGAGTCTCGAGAGCCTGAAGGCGCTCGACACGGACCCCCGGGGCCCGGGTCCGGGGAAATCCTCTCCTTCGGAAGCGGCGGAATAGGAACAGTTTTGCCAGCTTCAAGCCTTTCCCAGCATGGTTAATTTGGCTACTGTCGGGTGTTCACAACACTCGCTCAGGGAGACGGCTATGAAGTATGGCTTGTTCGCAGCGATTGCAGTTGGAGTTGTTGCGTTGACGGGTGGCGTGGCCTCGGCCAACGTCGCAACGAGTGGTTTGAGCAAGGGCAGCGTTGCTCCATCGGCTGCCTCCTCTTCGGTCACGCATGTGGGTTGGTACTGCTATCGGCGCTGCCGTTGGCACGGCGGAAGCCGGCACTTCTGCAGGCACCGCTGCTACTGATCAAATCTGGCGCGCTCTGATCGAGCCGCGCCCGCCTGATGCATCCCAGGCAATCTAATCCGAAGAAGGCCCGGCCGGGCTCCGCCGCAACGGAGAGTCGCGCCGGGCCTTTTCGCGCCTTGACGGCCAGGGAGCGGCATCGCACACACGCGCGCATGATTGGCGTCTTCGATTCGGGTCTCGGCGGTCTCACCGTTCTGCGCGCGCTCGTCGCCCGCTTCCCCGAACTGCCCTTCATCTACCTCGGCGACCGCGCCAACGTCCCCTACGGCAACCGCACATCCGCCGAGGTGATCGATCTTACGCGCCGCGGCGTGGAAACGCTCTTTGGCTCGGGCTGCCGGCTCGTCCTCCTCGGCTGCAACACGGCAACCGCCGTCGCCGCACGCCACCTGCAGCAGGTGTGGCTGCCGGCGAGCCGCTGGCGCGGCCATAACGTGCTCGGCATCGTCGCGCCGACCGTCGAAGCCGCCACGCAGACGCCGTGGGCCGTCTCCTCCCCGCAATATCCGCAGAAGTACAACACCGACCTCATCGCCGTGTTCGGCACCACGCGCACGATCACGTCGGGCGTCTACCCGGAGGAGATTCGCAAGCGCTGCCCCAAGGTTACCGTGGTGCAGCAGATCTGCGCGCGGCTGGCCGGCGCCATCGAGGAGGAGGCCCCGGAAGCCGAGCTCGACCGGCTCGTGTCCGAGGCCATCGCGGGAATGCTGGCGCAGACCGGCGGCACGCCGCCCCATCGCGCGATTTTGGGCTGCACCCACTTCCCGTTGGTGGAGGACCTGTTCCGTCGCCATCTCCCCCCGTTTGCCCGCATCCTTTCGCAGCCCGATGTGGTCGCCGACAGCTTCGAGGACTACCTCGCGCGGCATGCCAACTATGTGGAGGG
>DATIZL010000057.1:0-16469 GCA_035517115.1 Hyphomicrobium sp. | reverse complement strand
ACCCTGCCGACTATTTTCGGCGGGCCTTAAAGCGGCGAAACAGCTGAAAGCTTGAAATGAACGTCGTAATTGTCGAATCGGCTGCCAAGGCCAAGACCATCAATAAGTACCTGGGCAGCGGCTACAAGGTCATTCCCTCGTTCGGGCACGTGCGCGACCTACCGTCGAAAAACGGGTCGGTCGAGCCCGACAAAGACTTCGAAATGCACTGGGACGTCGACTCTAAGTCTCAGAAAATCATCAAGGAAATCGCCGACGCGGTCAAAAAGGCCGACAAGCTCATCCTCGCCACCGACCCCGATCGCGAGGGCGAGGCGATCTCCTGGCACATCCTGCAGATCCTGCAGCAGAAGAAGGCGTTAAAGAAGGACACCCAGGTCGAGCGCGTCGCCTTCAATGCGGTCACGAAGCAGGCGATCCTGGCAGCGCTGAGCGAGCCGCGCGAGATCGATGCCCCGCTCGTGTCCGCCTACCTTGCCCGCCGGGCGCTCGACTACCTCGTCGGCTTTACCCTCTCGCCCGTGCTCTGGCGCAAGCTCCCCGGTGCCCGCTCGGCCGGCCGCGTCCAGTCGGTGGCGCTGCGGCTCGTGTGCGACCGCGAGGCCGAGATCGAGGCCTTCAAGAGCGAGGAATACTGGACCATCGAGGCCACGCTGGCGACGGGCAAGGGCGAGGAGTTCCCGGCCCGCCTCTATGCCATCGACGGCACCACGCTCAAGAAGCTCGACATCAAGAGCGGGTCCGAGGCGCACGCCATCAAGGCGGCGATCGAGAAGGGCGAGTTCCGCGTCGTCTCGGTCGACAAGAAGGCGGTGAAGCGCAACCCGTTTGCGCCGTTTGCCACCTCGACCCTGCAGATGGACGCCTCGCGCAAGCTTGGGTTCTCGGCCAAGCAGACCATGCAGGTGGCCCAGCGCCTCTATGAAGGCGTCGACATCGGCGGCGAGACCGTCGGCCTCATCACCTATATGCGAACCGACGGCGTCACCATCGTCCCCGAGGCGATCAACGCCATCCGCGGTCTCATCGCGCGCGAATATTCGCAGAAGTACGTCGCCCCTTTCATCCGCGAGTACAAGACCAAGGCCAAGAACGCGCAGGAAGCGCACGAGGCGATCCGTCCGACCGAGGTCACCCGCAAGCCGTCTGACGTCGCCCGCTACCTCGAGAAGGACCAGGCCGCGCTCTACGACCTCGTATGGAAGCGCGCGGTGGCGAGCCAGATGGCCTCCGCCGAGGTCGAGCAGACGACCGCCGACATCGAGGTCAAGGGCCGCGACGGCAAGACCTATACCCTGCGCGCGACCGGCTCCATCGTGCAGTTCGACGGCTTCCTCAAGGTGTACGAGGAGGGCCGCGACGAGCGCCTGCACGCGGCCAAAGGCAAGGACGATCCGGCCGATGACGACGAGATGAGCCGCCGCCTGCCGGCGCTGGCCCAGGGCGACCGGGTGACCGACAAGACGATCGAGACCGAGCAGCACTTCACGCAGCCGCCCCCGCGCTACTCGGAGGCGACGCTGGTCAAGAAGATGGAGGAGCTCGGCATCGGCCGGCCCTCGACCTATGCCTCCACGCTCGCTGTGCTGCAGGAGCGCGACTACGTCCGCATCGAAAAGAAGCGGCTCATCCCCGAAGACAAGGGGCGGCTCGTCATCGCGTTCCTGGAAGGCTTCTTCAAGCGCTACGTCGAGTACGACTTCACCGCGGACCTGGAAGAGAAGCTCGACCTCATCTCCGACGGCAAGCTCGCCTGGAAGGACGTCTTGCGCGATTTCTGGCGCGAGTTCACGGGCGCCGTCGACGAGATCAAGGACTTGCGCGTCGGCGACGTGCTCGAGGCGCTGAACGAGATCCTAGGCCCGCACATCTTTCCGCCGCGCGAGGACGGCGCCGACCCGCGCACCTGCCCGGCCTGCGGCGCCGGCCGCTTGAGCCTCAAGATCTCCGGCAAATACGGCGCCTTCATCGGCTGCGGCAACTATCCCGACTGCCGCTACACGCGCCAGCTCGCCGACACGGCGAACGGCGATGCGGAAGCCGCCATGCCCGACGGCAAGCTGTTGGGTTATGATCCCGACACCGGCCTCGACGTGACCCTGCGCACCGGCCGCTTCGGTCCCTATGTCCAGCTCGGTCAGGGCTCGGAGGACGAGAAGCCGAAGCGCTCGAGCGTCCCGAAGGGCGTCGACGCCGCGACCATCGACCTCGAGAAGGCACTGCAGTTGCTGTCGCTGCCGCGCGAGGTGGGCCTGCACCCGGAGACGGGCAAGCTCATCACCGCCGGCCTCGGCCGCTATGGACCGTTCGTGCTGCATGACGGCATGTACGCGAACCTCGAGTCGATCGAGGATGTGTTCACGGTCGGCATCAACCGCGCGGTAACGCTGCTCGCGGAGAAGGCGGCCGGCGGCAAGAGCCGCTTCCAGCGCGCCAAGCCCACGGTCTTGAAGGACTTGGGCGAGCATCCGCAGCTCGGCGGCAAGATCGAGGTGCTGTCGGGCCGTTATGGCCCTTACGTGAAGCACGACAAGATCAACGCCACCATCCCCACCGGCAAGGATCCCGCGGCCATTACCGTCGAGGAGGCGGTCGAGCTCATCGCCGCGCGCGCGGCCAAGGGCCCGGGCAAGAAGCCCGCGCGGAAGGCAAAGCCCGCCAAGGCGGCGAAGCCGGACGACAAGGCCGACGCCAAGTCTTCGGCCAAGCCTGCAAAGAGCCGGGGGGCGAAATCTAAGGCCGCCATCGCCGATGCCGAGGTCGACACCT
The DNA here is from genome assembly GCA_035517115.1 of Hyphomicrobium sp. Classification (GTDB taxonomy): domain Bacteria; phylum Pseudomonadota; class Alphaproteobacteria; order Rhizobiales; family Hyphomicrobiaceae; genus Hyphomicrobium_A. Next base: position 13,700 of record DATIZL010000057.1, on the reverse strand, counting down.
GACGCTCCCTACTTGAAGCCTTTTCCATGACGCAGACACATCGATAATGGCGCGCAAACCCACGACCACGAAGGGCGGCGTTGCCAAGCGGGGAAAGCTCCCCGACAAGAATGAAATCCTCGAGTTCATCCGCGACGCGCCGGGCAAGGTCGGCAAGCGCGAGATCGCGCGCGCGTTCGGCATCAAGGGCGCGGCGCGCCTCGACCTCAACCGCCTGCTCGCCAGCCTCACCAGCGCCGGCACGCTCTCGGGCAACCGCAAGGGCCTGCACAAGCGCGGCGGCCTGCCGCCCGTCGCCGTGCTCGAGGTCACGGGGCGCGACAGCGACGGCGATCTCATTGCGGTCCCGCTCGTATGGGAGGAGGCCGACGGGGAGCGCCCGTCCGTCCTCATTCCCGTGCACCAAGGGCGCGGGCCCCAGGCCGACATCGAGACCGACATTGCCGCCGGCGACCGCATCCTCGCCCGCATCACCGAGCTCAAAGAGGCCGATGTCGAAGGCTTCCGCTTCGAAGCCTCGCCCATCAGGCGGCTGCCGCGCGAGAAGCGCCGGCTGCTCGGCATCTTCCGTGCAAACCGCCACGGCGGCGGCACCATCGAGCCCATCGACCGCAAGCAGCTGCGCTCCTGGTCGATCCGCAAGGGCGATGAAGGCCGCGCCAAGGACGGCGACCTCGTACGCTTCGACCTCGTGCGCAAGGGCCGCATGCACGTGCCGCAGGCGACCATCCTGGAGACGCTCGGCAATCCGGACGATCAGCGCCGCATCAGCCTCATCGCCGTGCACGCGCACGGCATTCCCGACGACTTCCCCGAGAGCGTGATCGCGGAGTCGGAGAAGCTTACGCCCCCGACCCTGCAGGGCCGCACCGATCTGCGCGCGCTCCCGCTCGTCACCATCGATCCGCCGGACGCGCGCGACCACGACGATGCGGTCTTCGCCGAGCCCGACACCGATCCCGCCAATGACGGAGGCTGGGTCGTGATCGTCGCCATCGCCGATGTCGCCCACTACGTACGGCCCGGCTCCAAGCTCGATCGCGAGGCGCAGCTGCGCGGCAACTCGGTCTACTTCCCCGACCGCGTCGTGCCCATGCTGCCCGAGCGCATCTCGAATGATCTGTGCTCGCTGCGCGAAGGGGAGGACCGCGCCTGCCTCGCGGTGCGCATGGTGTTCGACCGGCGCGGCATCAAGAAGGGGCAGACGTTCCTGCGCGCCATGATGCGCTCGGCGGCGAAGCTCTCCTACCAGGAGGCGCAGGCCGCCATCGACGGCCAACCGTCGGAGAAGTGCGCGCCTCTGCTCGAGCCGGTGTTGCGGCCGCTATGGGCGGCGTACGCGGCGCTCGCCGAGGCGCGCGACAAGCGCGCGCCCCTCGACCTCGATCTGCCCGAGCGTAAGATCCTGCTCGATGAGGAAGGCAAGGTCGCCCGCGTCGTGGTGCCCGAGCGGCTTCCCGCGCACCGCCTGATCGAGGAGTTCATGATCCAGGCCAACGTCGCAGCCGCGGAGATGCTCGAAGGCAAGCGCGCGCCCGTGGTCTATCGCATCCACGACCAGCCCTCGAAGGAGAAGCTCGCGAGCTTGCGCGAGTTTCTGCAGACGCTCGGCATCACGCTGGCGCCGCCCGGCTCGCTCAAGGCGCAGCACTTCAACGGCGTGCTGGCGCGGGCCAAGAGCTTCCCGGTTCCCGAGCTCATCAACGAGGTGGTGCTGCGCAGCCAGAGCCAGGCCGAGTACAACGTCGACAACATCGGGCACTTCGGCCTCAATCTGCGCCGCTACGCGCACTTCACCTCGCCCATCCGCCGTTACGCCGACTTGCTGGTGCACCGGGCGCTGATCCGCGCGCTAAAGCACGGCGCCGGCGGGCTCGAGGAAGCGGAAATCTCGCGGCTACCCGACATCGCTCAGGCGATCTCGGAGGCGGAGCGCCGCGCCATGGCGGCCGAGCGCGAGACCGCCGACCGGCTGATCGCCGCGCATCTTTCCGATCGCGTGGGCGCGACCTTCTCCGGCCGCATCGCCGGTGTAACGCGCTCGGGCCTGTTCGTGCGCTTGAAGGACACGGGTGCCGACGGCTTCGTGCCGGTCTCCTCGCTGCAGGGGGATTTTTACTATCACGTCGAGGCGCAGCACGCGCTCGTCGGCAAGCGCACCGGCGAGACGTTCCGTCTCGGCGAGGCCGTCGAGGTGCGCCTCATCGAAGCCATACCGACGGCGGGCGCGCTCCGCTTTGAGATGCTGAGCGAGGGCAAGACGCGTAGCGCAGCGGCCATGCGCCTGCCGCGCTCCGGGCCGCCGCGGCATAGGCGCCGCTAGAGCGCAGCCCCGCGTCCATTGGCGCATTTGACTGAGAAGCCCCGCAGCACGAGATTGACCCGCATGACGATCGGCTCAGCCACTGATCCCGCCACCACCGAGCCGGCGCGCCCGGTTGTTCAATCCATGAAACGCGGGAGCGCCGGCAAATGCCCCGCGTGCGGCAACGGCGCGCTCTACACGCGCTACCTCAAGGTCGCGGACCGTTGCCCCGCCTGCGCCGAGGAGCTGCACCATCACCGCGCCGACGACGCGCCGCCCTACTTTACGATTCTGATCGTGGGACATTTCATCGTCGCCGGCGTCATGATGGTGGAGGATTATTTCCACCCCGATTACTGGGTCCACATTCTCATGTGGTTTCCGCTCACCATCGGGCTCAGCCTGTGGCTGTTGCCGCGCGTCAAAGGCGCGCTCGTGGGCCTGCAATGGGCGTTGAGAATGCATGGTTTCGCGGGGCCAGATGCCTTCGATCCCGCCAATCCGCCGCCCGATCCGGGCAACGGCTAAGCGCGTTGCCTCATTCCGCGCCATTGCCCGATCGACTTCCTTGACAGGGGAGGCGCGGGCGCTATGGTGCCGCTCCTCGCACTCGCTTTAAGGTTTCCCCGGACATGGCAAAGCCTGTCACCCAAAAGATCAAGCTTATCTCGACCGCCGGCACGGGCTTCTTCTATGTGACGAAGAAGAACCCGCGCACGAGCACCGAGAAGCTCGTGTTCAAGAAATACGACCCCGTCGTGCGCAAGCACGTCGAGTTCAAGGAGACGAAGATCAAGTAGCGGCTGCCCTCAAGGGGAAGCGCTCGCATTTTGTTTAGTGATTTTGCAGAGCCCTCGAAGCTGAACGCGCGATATTCCGGCGCGTCGAGAGGCGGCGATGGTGCGCGGGCTCAAGTGACTTGACCAGGGCCCGCAACTCAACCCGGCAGCGGGGTAGTGAATCCGAGAAAGCCACGGACCCTGGTCTAGTGACCAAGTGGTTTGTCAAAGAGGGCGTTGACTCCCCGCCTGGTGCCGTGGCTGGTCCGATGCAGCTTCAACGAGGAGGCCACTCTAGCCGCTAGGACCGAGCCACGAGTTTCCCGCCCCATCAGGAAATGCGGCGGACCTGATAGAGCGGAAACCGTGCATCTCGCCGGGACGCCGCCAACGCTTCGGTCCCGGAATGTACAAACTTACAGGCCCCCATAACGATTTCGTAATCTGACAGAGGACCTTGGTTAATGCAAGTTGCCCTTTGACTGTTGCGGTTTAGCTACTGAAGAATCACGGTCCTCTTCCGGCCCGCGCACTAGCTCCTGAATTACCTCACTCTTTTAGTTTGGAATCTCAGGCCGCATTGGCTGCGACCCTGTTGCGGCCCCGCCGCTTTGCGGCAAAGAGCGCACCGTCCGCGCGGCGGAAGACGGACTCCGGCGTGTCCTCGGCACTCTCAAGCGTTGCAATGCCAACGCTCGCCGTGATCTGGATTCCGAGGTCGGGCCCGATCTGGAACGGATCGGACGCGATCGCCACCCGCAGCCGCTCGCCCACCTGATACGCCCTCTGCATGTTGGTGTCGGGCATGATAACCATGAACTCCTCGCCGCCGAACCGGCAGGCGAGGTCGATGCCGCGCGTGTTGCGGCGGAAGCGGGTCGAGAACTCCTTCAAGACGAAGTCGCCCACGTCGTGGCCGTAGGTATCGTTCACACTCTTGAAGTGGTCGATGTCCGCCATCAGCACCGACAGCGCGCGGTTCGTACGGATCGCATCCGCTACGAGCGTACGCAGATGGCTCTCCATGTAGCGGCGATTATGCAGTCCCGTGAGCGGGTCGATCATCGCCGCCTCGATGCTCTCCTCCAGGCGGCTACGCAGATGGTCGGAGTAGCGCTTGCGTTTCACCTGCGTGCGCACACGCGCCATGAGCTCGTTGCGATCTATGGGGCGCATAATGTAGTCGTTGACGCCCATATCGAGCGCGCGCATGAGGCGCGGCTCGTCGCCGGGCTCCACCAGCACGATGACCGGCAGATGGCGCGTGCGCTCGAGCGAGCGCGTCTGCGAGCACAGCCGCAGGCCGTCTGCCTCGGCCAGTCGGAGGCTGACGACTAGAAGGTCGAAATCCTTCTCCGCGAGCAGCGCGAGCGCCGTCTGCGGCCCCCGCGTCACCACCGGGTCGTGCACGGTCGACAGCCACTCGGCAAGGCGCGCGGCCGAGGCCGGATCGTCGTCGACAATGAGGATGCGGGCCCGCTCCTCCGATAGCGCCTTCATCAGCGCTACGTCGTCGCTTATGCCGGTTTGCCGCCCGGTCAAGGCGCGCATGAGCATCTCGTCGGTCAACACCTTGAGCCGCGCGAGATTTTTCACGCGCGTGACAAGCGCGATTTCATCGACCGGCTTGGTCAGGAAATCGTCGGCGCCGCTGTCGAGCCCGCGCAGCTTGTCGGAGATCTGGTCAAGGGCCGTCACGAGGACGACCGGGATGTGATGCGTGTTGGGGTTGGACTTGAGCCGCCGGCACGCCTCGAAGCCATCCATGCCCGGCATCATGACGTCGAGCAGCACGACGTCGACGCGCTCGCGGTTGCAGATCTCGAGGGCCTCCTGGGCGCTGCACGCCGTGAGCACGTCGAAGTACTCGGCCGCAAGGCGGGCCTCGAGTAGCTTCACGTTGGCCAGGATGTCGTCGACTACCAGGACTCGGGCGGTCATATTCGCAGCTACTCAACGCAGAGCTAAACTTAAGCGCGCGGATCCCCGACAAACCGGTGCACGGTCTCGAGGAACCCGCTCACCGAAATGGGCTTGGAGATGTAGGCTTCGCAGCCGCCGGAGCGGATGCGCTCCTCGTCTCCCTTCATCGCGAACGCGGTGACCGCGACAATGGGGATGTCGCGCAGCTCATCGTCCTCCTTCAGCCACTTGGTAACCTCCAGCCCGGAGACCTCGGGCAGCTGGATGTCCATGAGAATGAGCGCCGGCCGATGGCGCCGCGCAAGCTCCAGCGCCTCCAGTCCGTTGCGGGTTTGGATGGTGGCGTAGCCGTGTGCGGCCAATAGGTCGTGGAAGAGCTTCATATTGAGCTCGTTGTCCTCCACGATCAAAACGGTCTTGCGCGCGAGCCGCGCATCGGGCGTACGCTTGCTCCCTGCGCTGCGGCTTTCGTGAACGTTCATGGCGACGCCTGTCTCCCCTTAGGGCCCCCTTTTGCACCGATTCTGGCCAAGGAGACCGGCGGCGAGTTTGCGTTCCAAGCCGTAACCAACAGTTAATGAACACCCCCGGCGGCTCGACGATCTCCCTCTTCTTTTCGAAATCAAAGGTTTAAGTGAATGGTTGCTGATCAAGCAGAGGCAGTCGCACTGCAAGCGCTCGCCTTCCTGGCCGAGGACGCCCAGCGGCTGGGCAACTTTCTGGCGCTGACGGGCCTCGGCCCGGAGGAGCTGCGCGCACAGGCGCACGAGCCGCAGCTCTTGGCCGCCGTGCTCGACCACCTCATGCGCGAGGAGAGCCAGCTCCTCGTGTTCGCCGCCAATTACGGGCTTGCGCCCGAGCTGATCGGGCAAGCGCACGTCCTTCTCGAGCGCCTGGCGGAAGAAGCTCGCTGAGCCATAGCTGCCACGGCAGCCTTAGTGCTTGTCCGCCGGAGCCTCCGCAGCTCCCGGCGCCGGGCACTTTTCCTCCTCGAGGAAGGTGAGCTCCTTGAGCTCCCCGCGGATCGCGAAGTCGCCGTAGTCGATATAGAGCTTCGAGGACACGCCATTCTCGTAGAAGCGGAAGGCGAGCTCGTACGTCGGTACGGCTTCGGAGCGCACGGGCCCCGGCTCGAAATAACCGATGGCGATGGGCCAGGAGGCGAGCCCATTGAGCTTGTCCGCGTTCGGCACCTTGTCGGGAATCTTGATCGAGCCGGGCGCGGCGCGCGGGCCGATGATCGCGTTGGTCTCGTAGAACTTCTCTCCCTTGTCGGAGCCGTCGTAGAGGTTGGCAGCAAACATAGTCTTGCCTTCCTCGGCCGCCCCTATGAGCGCAAGCGAGTGCTGGATGGGGAAGTACATGTCGGAGGGCAGCTTGACCGTCTTCTTCGCCGGTTTGGTCAGCTTCACCTCGGTAGAGGTGGCGCCCGTGGCGGGGCCGGCGCTCCCTTGCGAGGATTCCGACAGCTTCTGGTTCTCGTACTGGCTTGAGGAGAACTTCAACTGATGGGCGGCGAGGTCCTCGAAGCTCGAGGTGCGCAAGTCGTTGATCTGCACCGCGCCGTCCTGGTTGGTCATTCGCGTGACAAAGCGCATGTTTTGCGCATATCCCGCACATTGGCTGCCGGTCATCTCGTACACCATGCGGCCCGTCATGTCGGCCACGCCCGAGCCCGGCGTCGAATGGTCGAAGGTGATGTCGTAGACGGCGCGGTGAGGTTGGAAGTGCACCCCGCCGGGGGCGGCATGCGCACGGGGCTCGTTGAGCGGAGCCGCCACTGCCACGGCGCCCACAAGCACGGCGATGAAGCCAGTCGGTCTATCGGACATTTTTCCTCTCACCGCCTCGGGGTCTTAACTCCGGAAGTGTTTCTGCGCCCGATGCTCGGGCGAGGCAAGCCATTGCAAACAGTTGGCACCCCGGTCAAATAGCGTCCGGCATCAATCGTTACCCAATGGCTGAGGCGGAAGGATACTAGCATGAATGGCAAGGTGGAGGCGCGCCTGCAATCGCTCGGCATCGTGCTGCCGGCGGCGCCCAATCCAGTCGCAAACTACGTGCCCTCGTGCGTTGCCGGCAACCTTCTGTTCATTTCCGGGCAAATCTCCAGGGACGCCGACGGGACCGTGACCAAGGGGCGGCTCGGGGCCGAGCTCACGGTCGAGCAGGGTCGCGCCGCGGCGCGCCTTGCCGCGCTCAACGTGCTGGCGCAGGTAAAGGCGGCCGTCGGCGAGCTCGATCGGGTCGCGCAGGTTGTAAGGCTGACCGGCTTCGTCAGCGCGACGCCGGAGTTCACCGACCACCCGCAGGTCGTCAACGGCGCCTCCGATTTGATGGTCGAGGTGCTGGGCGACAAGGGGCGCCATACGCGCGCCGCCGTGGGCGTCTCGAGCCTGCCCATGGGATGCGCGGTGGAGGTCGACGCGGTCCTGCTCATCGGGACCTGACACTCATGCCCCTCGACGCGGCCTTCTTGAAGCCGATCGCGCACCGCGGGCTGCACGACCCTGCGCGCGGGCGCGTCGAGAACACGACCGCGGCGTTCGAGGCGGCGATTGACCGCGGCTATGGCATCGAATGCGACGTGCGCCCGGCGGCATGCGGCACGCCGATCGTCTTTCACGACGAGACACTGGCCAGACTCGTCGACAGCCCCGAGGCCTTGCGCTCAGTCGACGCCGCGGCGCTGAAGCGCTTGCGCTACCGTGACAACTCTCCCGTCGTCGAGCTCGGCGCGCTCTTGGAGCTCGTCGCCGGCCGTGAGCCGCTGCTCGTGGAGATCAAGAGCGAGTGGGAGGCGCCCGATCCGCGCTTTCTCAACAGCATTGCCGCGCTCAGCACCGCCTATCGCGGCCCGATCGCGCTCATGTCATTCGACCCTGCGGTCATGGCCGCCGTGAAGGAGCTGGCGCCGGGCATCCCCCGCGGCATGGTGTCCGGGCTCTACGAGGGAGAGGGCTGGTGGCGCGACAAGATCGACGACAAGCGCGCCTTCGCCTTGAGCCATTTCCTTGAATCGCGCCCCGTTGCCCCCGATTTCTACGCCTATGACGTCAAGGCACTGCCGACGCCGGTGACTCGGTTCGTGCGCGAGGTCTTGGGGCTGCCGCTGTTCACCTGGACGGTGCGCACAGCCGAGCAGCGCAAGACCGCGGAGCGGTGGGCGGACGCGCCGATCTTCGAGGGCTACGAACCGTAAACGCGGCGTGCGCGAAAACAAGGAACGAAGCTCTGCCATGAACGCGCGCGAGGAGCCAGGGGTCGTCGCCAAGGTCGCCTCGCGCATCGCCGAGATTGCGGCCGCCGATTGGGACGCCTGCGCCAATCCCGATCCCGCGGCGCACAACCCCTTCCTCTCGCACGCCTTCCTCAACGCTCTGGAGGCGTCGGGCTGCGTCGGCGACAGGCGCACGGGCTGGCTCCCGCATCACATCGCGCTGACGGACGCTGCCGGCGGCATCGCCGCCTGCATGCCCTGCTACGTCAAGCTGCACAGCGCCGGCGAGTACGTGTTCGACTACGCTTGGGCCGAGGCTTATGAGCGCGCGGGCGGCACCTATTACCCCAAGCTGCAGGCGGCCGTGCCCTTCACGCCCGTTCCAGGCCGCCGGCTCCTAGTGAGGCCAGGACCCGACGAGGACCGGCGCCAGAGGCTGCTCGCGGCAGCAGCCGTGGAGGCCGCGCGCCGTCTCGGCGTGTCGTCCCTGCACCTCACCTTCTTGACGGAGCATGAATGGCAGGCGCTCGGCGCGCAGGGCTTCCTGCGCCGCACCGACCAGCAGTTCCATTGGCGCAACGAAGGCTATGCAGCCTTCGACGACTTTCTCGCCCGCCTCTCCTCGCGCAAGCGCAAGACCGTGCGCAAGGAGCGCGCCGAAGCCTTGAGCCACGGGCTCACCATCGAGCGCATCTCGGGGAGCGCGATTACGGAGGCGCATTGGGACGCCTTCTTCGCGTTCTATCAGGACACCGGCGGGCGCAAGTGGGGGCGCCCGTATCTCAACCGCCGATTTTTCTCGCTTCTGGGCGAGGCGATGGCCGAGCGCTGCCTGCTCATCATGGCGAAGCACGATGACCGCTACGTCGCCGGCGCCTTGAACCTCATCGGCGGAGACTGCCTCTACGGGCGCTACTGGGGCGCGATCGAGCACCACCCGTGCCTGCACTTCGAGGTCTGCTACTACCAGGCGATCGAGTATGCGATCGAGAAAAGCTTGGCGCGCGTCGAAGCCGGGGCCCAAGGCGAGCACAAGCTCGCGCGCGGCTACCTGCCGGTGACCACCTACTCGGCGCATTGGATTGCCGACCCCGGCTTTCGCAAAGCCGTCGCGCGCTACCTCGAGAGCGAGCGCGAGCACGTGGCGGCGACGATGGAGGCGTTCAGCGAGCTTGCACCCTTCCGCAAGGGCGCGCGCGTCGAGTGACGGAACGTGCCGCCGTTCGCACTTCAAGGCGCGCTTGACGCCATCGCGCGTGCGCCGTTTAAAAGGCAAGCGTCAGCCCGGAGGCCCGCATGCCCTACGACGACAGCAACATCTTCGCCAAGATCCTGCGCGGCGAGGTGCCCTCTCACAAGGTCTACGAGGATGCCGACACGCTGGTGTTCATGGATGTCATGCCGCAGGCGCCCGGCCACACGCTGATCGTGCCCAAGGCGCCCTCGCGCAACGTGCTCGACGCCGACCCGGAAGTGCTCGCCCGCTTGGCACCGGTGGTGCAGAGGATCGCCCGCGCGGTGAAGTCGGCGTTCGCCGCCGACGGCGTGACGGTCATCCAGTTCAACGAGCCGGCGAGCGGGCAGACGGTGTTCCACCTGCACTATCACGTCATCCCCCGGCACGAGGGCATTCCGCTCATGCCGCACGGCCGCCAAATGGAGAAGCCCGAGGTGCTGGCGACCAACGCGGAGAAAGTTCGCAAGGCGCTTGGCGCCTGATCAAGGCGTCAGACCCGTAGGGGTTTGACGGGAGTTGCCATGACCACCGTTCTCGTCATCGGAGCCAGCCGCGGCATCGGGCTTGCAACCGTGCGCGCCCTGCTCGCGGCCGGCCACAGCGTACGTGCGCTGGCGCGCGGCGCCAGCCGCATCCCCATCGAGGATCAGCGGCTGGAAAAGCTCGACGGCGACGCCCTCGACAGGGCGACCATCGACCGCGCGCTCGCCGGGACCGACGCCGTCATCCAGAGCCTCGGAGTTGCCTTCACCTTCGACGCGCTGCTCAAGGGCACGACGCTGTTCTCCAAGGCGACCCGCATCCTCGCCGATGCCATGCGCGCTAACGGAGTGCGCCGGCTCGTGGTCGTCACCGGGCTCGGCGCCGGCGACAGCCGCGGCCACGGCGGCTTTCTCTACGACGCGGTGCTCTTTCCGCTGCTGTTGAAATGCGTCTACGACGACAAGGACGTGGCCGAGCAGATCGTGCGCGCGAGCAGTCTTGATTGGACCATCGTGCGGCCCGGCCTGCTGACCAACGGCCCGGCGACGGGGACCTATCAGGTGCTCGTCGAGCCCACATCGTGGCGCGCCGGCACGATCTCGCGCGCCGACGTGGCGGACTTTCTCGCCAAGCAAGTCTCCGACCGGACCTACTTCGGCAAGACACCCGAACTCGTGTCCTAGGCTGTCATCCTCGGCTTTATGCCGAGGATCCAGCCGTCCGCGAACTCCGAACGTGGAAGCTTCACGTGCAATTCTGGCCGGTGATGCACGGAGTTTGTTCGACCTGGATCCTCGGGACAAGCCCGAGGATGACACCCCGAGTAGCAAAAGCGCCGGAGCACGGGTATGCGCCCGGCGCCTTCTGCAGTCTCAGAACGGACGATCACTCGGGCTTGCGGCGCGGCACCGTCGGCACCGAGCCCGTGGTCTTCGAGGCGGCGCCCCGCTCCTTCTTTTCTTTTGGTCCGGGAAGGGCCTTGCGCGGGGTCGCGTCGGCGAGCACCGCCTGCGGCTCCTCGCCGCCCTCATCCTCGTCCTCGTCGTCCTCGCTCTTGGCCTTCGGCCGTTTGCTCGGATCGGCGGGGAGGTACTCGAACGCGAGCGTGCGCTCCTCGCCCTTGCCGGTGACGACGACCTTGACCGTGCCGCCGTGCTCCAGCTTGCCGAACAGGAGCTCGTCCGCGAGCGGCTTCTTGATGTACTCCTGGATGACGCGGGCGAGCGGGCGGGCGCCGAACTTCTCGTCGTAGCCCTTTTCCGCGATCCACTTGGAAGCCTCCTCCGACAGCTCGATCATGACGCCGCGGTCGGCGAGCTGCGCCTCGAGCTGGAAGATGAACTTATCCACCACCATGGCGATCACCTCCGGCGGCAGGCCGGAGAACGCGATGACGGCATCTAGCCGGTTGCGGAACTCAGGGGTGAACATGCGATTGATCGCCTCGCTGTCGTCCCCTTCGCGCTTGGCGCGGTTGAAGCCCATGGCCGGTTTTGCGAGATCGCTCGCGCCCGCGTTCGTAGTCATGATGAGGATGACGTTGCGGAAGTCGACCTGCTTGCCGTTGTGGTCGGTGAGCTTGCCGTGGTCCATCACCTGCAACAGGATGTTGAACAGGTCCGGATGGGCCTTCTCGATCTCGTCGAGCAGCAGCACGGAGTGCGGGTGCTGGTCGATGCCGTCGGTCAGAAGGCCGCCCTGGTCGAAGCCGACGTAGCCAGGCGGCGCGCCGATCAGGCGCGAGACCGTGTGCTTCTCCATGTACTCGGACATGTCGAAGCGCAGAAGCTCGATGCCCATCAGGTCCGCGAGCTGGCGCGCAACCTCGGTCTTGCCGACGCCCGTCGGGCCGGAGAACAGGTAGCAGCCGATGGGCTTCTCCGGCTCGCGCAAGCCGGCGCGCGACAGCTTGATCGCCGAGGCCAAGGCCTCGATCGCCTTGTCCTGCCCGAACACGACGCGCTTCAGATCCTTCTGCAGGTTGGCGAGCACTTCCGCGTCGCTCTTGGTCACGGTCTTCGGCGGGATGCGCGCCATGGTGGCGACCGTGGCCTCGATCTCCTTCACGGTGATCTTCTTCTTGCGCTTGCCCTCCGGCACCAGCATCTGGGAGGCGCCCGTCTCGTCGATCACGTCGATCGCCTTATCGGGCAGCTTGCGGTCGTGGATGTACTTCGCCGACAGCTCCACCGCCGTCTTGATGGCGTCGTTGGTGTATTTCAGCTTGTGGAAGCTCTCGAAGTAGGGCTTCAGGCCCTTGAGGATCTCGATGGTGTCCTCCACCGAGGGCTCCTTCACGTCGATCTTCTGGAAGCGCCGCACGAGCGCGCGATCCTTCTCGAAGTGCTGCCGGTACTCCTTGTAGGTGGTCGAGCCGATGCAGCGCACCGTGCCGGACTGCAGCGCGGGCTTCAAAAGGTTGGATGCGTCCATGGCGCCGCCGGAGGTGGCGCCGGCGCCGATCACCGTGTGGATCTCGTCGATGAACAGGATGGCGCCCGGATAGTTCTCGATCTCCTTCATCACGGCCTTGAGGCGCTCCTCGAAGTCGCCGCGGTAGCGCGTGCCGGCCAAGAGCGCGCCCATGTCGAGCGCGAAGATGGTGGCGTCCTGGAGGACCTCGGGCACCTCGCCCTTGATGATCTTGCGCGCAAGCCCTTCCGCAATCGCCGTCTTGCCGACGCCGGGGTCGCCGACGAACAGCGGGTTGTTCTTCTGGCGCCGGCACAAGACCTGGATGGTGCGCAGCACTTCCTTCTCACGGCCGATCAGCGGGTCGATCTTGCCGTCGCGCGCCTTCCTATTGAGGTTGACGCAGTAGGTGTTGAGGGCGTCCTGACCGGGCTTTCTCTCCTCGCCCTCGGCCGTCTGGTCCTCATCCACGCCGCGCACGTGGCGCGGCTCAGTCATGCCGGGCCGCTTGGCGATGCCGTGGCTGATGTATTGGACCGCGTCGAAGCGGGTCATCTCCTGCTCCTGCAGGAAGTAGGCGGCATGGCTCTCGCGCTCGGCGAAGATGGCGACGAGCACGTTGGCCCCCGTCACCTCCTCGCGGCCGGAGGATTGCACGTGCACCACCGCGCGGTGGATCACGCGTTGAAAGCCGGTCGTCGGCTGCGCCTCGGTCGTCTCCTTGGAGACGAGCGCGCCCAGATCGTTGTCGAGATAGCTCGTTATGCGGGTGCGCAGCGTGTCGATGTCGACGGTGCAGGCGCGCATGACGGCGGCGGCATCGCGGTCGTCGAGAAGAGCGAGCAGAAGGTGCTCAAGCGTCGCGTATTCGTGGCTGCGCTCGTTGGCGGCTTCGAGTGCCCGATGCAACGCGCTTTCCAGGCTCTTCGAGAAGGATGGCAAGGCTTACCTACTCTTTCTCCATGGTGCACTGTAGAGGATGGCCATTCTGTCGTGAAAAATCCATGACCTGCGTTACTTTGGTCTCCGCCACCTCGTAGGGGTACACGCCGCAGATGCCGACGCCCTTATGATGGACATGCAGCATAATGCGGGTCGCCTCCTCGCGGCCCTTGGCAAAGTATTTTTCCAGCACGTGGACGACGAATTCCATCGGCGTGTAGTCGTCGTTCAACAAAAGAACCTTGTAGAGGCTAGGTTTCTTCGTCTTCGGCCGCGTCTTGGTGGCAAGCCCAGTACGGCCGTCGTCCTCTCCCCCGCGGTCGCGCTGCGGAGGCTCGTTCTTCGCTGCCGTCCAACGGGCCACCCCGCCCCGGGTCATGCTCGCTTTCGCCATCGGTC
>DATIZL010000056.1:0-44518 GCA_035517115.1 Hyphomicrobium sp. | reverse complement strand
GGGCGGTCGGGCGTGCTGTCGACGGTTCCCGCGAAGGGTGCGGTGATCGAGAAGCGCGTGCCATGACCGGGGCGCGAGCAGAGCTCGAGCGGATGGCCGAGCGCTTCCGCCATGCGCTGCACGATCGACAGCCCCAGCCCGAAGCCGCCGATCGACAGCCTGTCCGGGATCGGCCCGCGCTGGAATTCCTCGAAGATCATGTCTTGATCGGTGGCGGCGATGCCAGGACCCGTATCCCATACCTCGATGCGCACATTGGGGCCGCGGCGGCGCGCGGCGAGCTTGATGCCGCCGCGCTCGGTGTACTGGACGGCGTTGGTGAGCAGGTTCTGCAGGATGCGGCGCAGCATCAAGGGATCAGAGACGACCGCGAGGTCGTTGCGGCGCCAGGTGAGCGCCAGGCTCTTGAGGCGGGCCAGAGGCTCGATGCCGAGCGTCAGCGACGCGAACAGCTCGCCCAAGGGCACCGGCCGCAGCGCCGGTACGATGACGCCCGCCTCGAGCTTGGAAATATCGAGGATCGACTTGAGCAGGTCCTCGATGGTCGTCAGCGCATGCTCCACGCGGTCGGCAAGCCGGCGCTGATCCGGCGTCGAGCTGGGGTCGGTCAGTGCGCTGACCGAGAGGCGCGCCGCGTGCAGGGGCTGCAAGAGGTCGTGGCCGACGGCGGTGAAGAAACGCGTCTTGAAGCGATTGGCGCGCTCGGAGGTGTCCCGCGCCGCGGTCAGCTCGTCATTGATGTGCTCGAGGTGCTCGAGCGCACTCTTCAATTCCTCGGTGCGCACCCGCACCTGCCCCTCGAGCGTGATCGCCGTCTGGAACAGCGAGAAGGCGTTGGCCTGCTGATCCATCGACTTCTCGACGCGCTGCATGAGCGCCGCGTTGATTTTGCTGAGCTTCGCGAGCCGGCGCTCGAGCGACTCGACCTCCGAGGCCATGCGCGGCCCATCGAGCGGAGCCTTCATCACAAGCTTCCCGGAGTCCGCTGCCCGAAGGCGATGCCTGTCAGGGTCTGATTGAGATGCATGGCGTTGAACTGCTCGCCGTAGGTCTGAAAGCCGGCGACCGAGTATTCCCGGTAGAGCTCACTTATCTGATGACGGATCTGGTGCGTCTCCGCGTCAAGGCGGCGCAGGATGCAGTCGAAGCCGACGATGAGGTCGATGCCGCCGAGCTTGGCATCGAGCTCCTCGAGCATGCATGCGGTCGAGCGCAGCATGTCCTGCGGCCGCGCGACCGTGAACACGAGCCCCTCGTCGATCGCGCAGAAGAACGACAGGCTGCCGTCGGGGTTCATATTGCGGATCGAGCGGCAGTAGTAATCGCCGCCGATCTTCACGACGAGCGGGTAGGAGGCGAAGCTAAAGGGCCCGAGATCGTCGGGCAGCAGCCCGATCGCAGCCGCGTACTCGCGTGCCGCCGGCTCGGCGTTGAGCTCGTAGACGATGCGGTTCTCGGCGTCGGCGGCCGTCACCACGAGCTTGATCGGCGTCGGCTCGAAGTTCTGCGTCTTGAATACGCAGAAGGGGAACTCGCTCTCGATCATCAAAAGGATCGCCGCGCGCTCGGCGACGCGGCCACCGTGCAGGAGCTGCGTGCGCCGGAACACGAGACTGTCGCCGGCGGACCCGCCGACGAGCGGGATGTCGTCGAGGGCCCAGTTGATCGCGGCGACGATCGTCTCCTCCGCGTTGGAGAGGCCGTCGATCAGCAACAGCGCGAACACGGTGTCCCTGAGAACGCGGCCCGGCTCGACGCTGAGCTGCGCCTTGAGGCGACGCGCGGCTTGCGTTGCGCGTTCCACGCCGAGGCGGCCGATGTCGGGGATGAGCTCGCTGTGGACTTTGAATCCGTGCTTGGGGAAGGCGATGGCGAGGATGCCCCCCTGCATCATGCCAGCGGGCCCGATCTCGCCTGCCGTCGTGCAGCCTGAGACCGGCACGCCGGGAAAGGCCTCCGCGAGCGCCCGATTGAGGATCTCTCCGTCGTGCTCGACGGCGAAGAAAACGATGATGTGCTGGAAATCGGCGTCGCCGAGCCCGGCCTTCAACTCGCCCACGGCCTCGCGCGTCGACGACAGCGCGCTTGCAGCGACGCGAATTCCGCACGCACCCGGCGCCCGATATGCCCGAGCCACAGCCGTTTCCTCACCAGTCGAGGCGCTTCGGACCTGCTGGGCCCGAGGCCTTTCTGCTCTATTGCCGACACGCTGCCACAGGCGGCCGCGCTCCGCAAATCCCGGGCGCGGCTTCCTCGATCACCGGGCGGGCGGAGCGGGCTCAGCCGGTCAGCAGCGGATCGTTGGGGAGAAGCGTGCGCGAGAAGCGGATGCCGGCGGTCGAGCCCTTGGACCAGGCGACCACGCCGGTGAAGCGGCGCCCGCTGGGAAGCTCGATGAGGACGAGGCTCTTCGGCGCCATCTGCGGAGCGCGCTCGAGACCAAAGCCGCCCGGGGCCACGTCGCGCACGAATGCCTCGACCGTCGTGCGATTGTAGGTGATGGTGCACGGCTGGCAGATGGTGCGGCGCGCCGAATGGCGCCGCTGCGGCAGGTCGGGAAGGGCGATCTTGCCGTTGGCGTCGAGACAGGGTGAGCCGCCGCGCGCCGCGTCCTGCAAGAGATCGATCAGGACCCTGGAGTTGCTCGCGTACTGCGCCGGCAGGCGCCCGAGACAGCCATGCAGTTGGCGCACGGCGACGAGGGCGTGATCGCAACCCCGGCGCCAGGCATTGCTCAAGCCCAGCAGATGCAACGCAGCGGCCCGCTCTGGTCCCAGGTGATTGGCGTCGCTGAAATACTGGTCGAGCGCCGCGCGCGCGGGCACAAGATCGTCGAAGAAGTCGACGATGACGGCGACGGTGTCGCGGTCGAGGTCGGTCTCGAGCATGCCGTTGCGCAGGACCGAGATCAGCGCCGGCTCCGGCGGCACGTAGGGCCTGAGCTCCTTCTCGCTGCGCTCGGAGTTCGGATTCTTGAAGGCGTTGACGGCGCTGGCAATGGTCGCCGTCAGCAGCGCCGCGGAGTGCGTCTCCACAACCAGCGCCTCGAGGATCGGCATGCTGGCGTCGGTGATCTTCGGCTCAGCCGCCGCATTTGCGATTTCGGACGCAAAGTGCGACGCGCTCGGGTCGAGCTTCGGGCGTATGGATTTTCCGAACGGCACAGGGCGTCCCGCATTGAGCTGGTCAACGGGAAACCCTAGCGAGCCAAGCTCTAACAGCAGGTTAGCTGCATGGTTAGAGCCGCGGCGCCTGCTTAACGCCGGTTAAGCGCGGGCCAATGGGCGCGCTGCGCGCCGCGAATGGTGAGCGGATCGTTAAGGCTAGCGCGTCGAGACGATGATGTCGGTATCGGTGTCCATCTCGTCGCTGCGGGCGTTGTCGGTCACGATGACCTGCGCGCCGGTCCACACGAGCTCGGCGATGCGGTCGCGCACGGCGTCCGCCACCTCGACCCGCTCGAGCGCAGTCGCCCCCGTGTCGGCTTGAGGGGCCGGCGCGGGTGCGGGGTCGGGGCTCTTGTCGTTCTTTGAGCGCTTGCGCGGCGGGTCGTCCGCCGCGGTGGCGCCCGAAGGCACCGAGATGCCGGACCACTTCACCTTGCCGTCGGCGTCGCCTTGGACGGCGATGAAGAGATGGGTGCCGATCGGGCGGTCCGGGTCCTTGAAGGTGATAGGGGCGTCGTAGACCTCTTTCCAGTCCTGGCGAATGAAGACGCGGCCTTCCTTCTTGCTGAACAGGATCGATACGGGCTCGAGACGGCGCTCGGCCTCCTTGACGGTCTCGGCCGCGAGGTCGCCGGCGGCAACCGCAGCCTTCCAGGTCTGAACGGCGGCAAAGGCGGCGCCCCGCTTGGCGGTCTCGCGCGTCTGCGCGTCGGCGAGGGCGGCGTGTGCGCGATCGATGTCCGCTTGCGCGGCTGCCCGCGCGCTCGCTGCAGCGGCAGCGTCTGCCTCCGGGCTGGTATTGGGCGTGGCCGCCGGCGCCATCGAGCCGGGCGGGGCCGGCATGGCCTGTGTCGTGGCCGGCGGCGTCGCCGGATGCTCGGCAGCCGTTGCGACGGCGGCGCTCGGCGGCGCATTGAGCGCGGCGAGCTTGGCCTCCGCGGTCTTGACGTCGGCATCCGCCTTGGTGACGTCTTCGACCGCCTGGCGCGCCTCGGCTCCGGCCGCCTGTGCGGCTGCGAGCGCGTCCTTGGCCGCCTTGTCCGCCGCCGCCTTGCTCGTCACGGCGCGCTCCTTGAGCGCCTTGGCATACTCGATCGGGTTGAGCAGCTTGGGAGCGTTGGCGGCAGCTTGAGGTTCCGCAGCAGCCGCTGCCGCAATCACGGCGAGAGGCGACCCCTCGCTGATGCTCGCGACCTTGACGGGCGCGGGCGACGGTATGGACGTCTGCTGGCTGCCGGGAAGCACATCCGGCGCCGGCCGCATCTTGGGGACGGGCAGCAGGGCGTTCGCGATCTCGAACGGCGTCGTGTCGCGCCGCGCAATCACCATACGGTTGCCGATCTGCGTCATGCCCCACAGCTGCTGAGCGAACGAGCCGGGCAGCCGGATGCAGCCGTGCGAGGCGGGGTAGCCCGGCACGACGCCCTCGTGCATGGCGACGCCCGACCAGGTGATGCGCTGCATGTAGGGCATCGGCGCACCGCTGTAGATGTTCGAGTGGTGCCAGCGCTCCTTGCCGATGATGGTGAAGAGGCCGATCGGCGTCGGATGACCCGGCATGCCGGTCGACACGCGCGACTGGGCGATGCGGCCCGTGGCGTCGTAGAAGGTGACGTGCTGGTCGGCGAGCGAGATGATGCCGTAGACGGCGCCTTGCGGCGCGCTCTTCTTGGCCTCCTCCTTCTTGCCCTTCTTGTCTTTTTTCTCGGTGGTATCGGTTGAAGCCTGGTCGTTCGACGAAGGAGCGCGGCTGCGCTGCACGGCGCGGCGCTTGTAGCGCGGCTGCGGCTGATATCCGTAGAAGTTGCCGTAGCCGCTCTGAGCGGTTGCGGGTGCCACCGAGCCGAAGAGGCCCGCAGCGATTAACGTGGCGATCAGGCCCCCGCCTAGGGCCACGATCAGGCGCGCCGGGCTGGCCGCATAAAGTTTCGTCCGCACTATTCGCCGAGCTCCCGAATCTCGTTGTCCTGCAATGCGATCCTGTATACCGCAGAGGCCGAATTCGTGCGCGGACGAAGTGCGCGCGCGGCCCTAATCCGCTCCGGGTGTTGCTTCCGAGTCTCCCAAGCCTCGACGGCGGCGCAACCGCCGCTACAGGCGCTACTGTTAACCCTTGAGCGTGGAGCTTCTAGGGCAAAACTACGGTCGCCGCGGGCACATCGGCAGTGCGGCCATTGTTGCCATTGCTTCCTAAGGCGCGCTGCCCCATTTGCTCGGGCATGACCCCATCGCAACCGCAGTTCCAACCGGCCGCCGCCGTGACCGTTGGTGCGCCTCCGCTCTCCCTATCGCCCGTCGAGTTCATCGCCCTCATCGCGCTGATGATGGCTCTGACTGCCATGTCGATCGACCTGATGCTTCCGGCGTTGCCCGCGATCGGCGACGCGCTGGGGGTTGCCGATGCCAACGACCGGCAGATCGTCATCATCAGCTACGTGATCGGCTTTTCGCTGGGGCAGCTCGGCTATGGGCGCCTCTCCGACAAGTACGGCCGCAAGCCCGTGCTCATGTCCGGGCTCGCCCTGTTCGTAGCCGGCTCGCTCGCCGCCTCGCTGTCCTCGACCTTTCCCGTGCTGCTTAGCGCCCGCGCGCTGCAGGGGCTCGGTGCGGCCGCGCCGCGCGTGATCGCCGTCGCGATCGTGCGCGATCTCTACGTCGGCCGCCGCATGGCCCGCGTCATGTCTTTTGCCATGACGGTGTTCATCATCATTCCCATCCTGGCGCCGTCCATCGGCCAGGGGCTGCTCGCGCTCGGCACGTGGCGCTGGAGCTTCGATGCCCTGCTCGGCGTCGGCCTCATCACTGCGGCCTGGACGGGGATGCGTCTGCCGGAGACGCACTACGAGGGAGCCGAAGGCGAGCCTCTCGGCCTCGGCGCGGCCTTGAAGCTGGCGCTCGAGACGCCGCAAACGATCGGCTACGCGCTCGCCGGCGGCTTCATGTTCGGATCCCTCATGAGCTACGTGAGCAGCGCCCAACAGGTGTTCGTCGACGTCTTCGGGCTCGGCCGCGACTTCCCCCTGGTCTTCGGGGCGATCGCCTCGCTGATGGCGTTGGCATCCGTCACCAACGCCAACCTGGTCGAGCGTCTCGGCATGCGCCGCCTCTCGCATACGGCGCTCACGGGCTTCGTCGTGCTGTCGGCCGTGCTCACCGCGGCCGCGGCCGCCGATGTGGTCACGCTGCCAATATTCATCGCCGCCATGGGCGGGCTGTTCTTCCTGTTCGGTCTCGTGGCGCCGAATTTCAACGCACTCGCCATGGAGCCGCAGGGCCACAACGCGGGGCTTGCCTCATCCGTCATCGGATTTGTGACGACCGGTGCGGGCGCGGTGTGCGGGGGCATCGTCGGCCACCTGTTCAACGGAACAGTGCTGCCGCTGACGCTCGGCTTTTCCGCCTTGAGCCTGGCTGCATTTGTCGCCGTGCTCTGGGTCGAGGGGCCAAAGGGTCTCTACCACCCGAGCCGCTGAGGGGTGCGCTCCGAGCCGGGTGGGGACGCTCACGGCGGAAACGCAGGAGCTGAGCACAAGGGTGCGGCGCGCCTCGCTTTCTTACCGCGAGTTAAAGAGATCGTGCCAAGCTTCCACTTGCCGGAGTCCTGCAATCAGGCGAAAAGCCTTGTTGGGGGCCTGGGGGAGGATCGGCGCTTGAAAAAGCTTCTGCTGCTTGTTGCGCTGGCGCTGCTGCCGTCTGCCGGCGCGCTAGCCGAGGATGCGGCCCCCGGCGCGGCACAGCCCGCGCCTCCGGCCACCGCGCCATCCAAGCCCGACGACAAAGCGGCGGCTTGTGCGGATGCGCTCGGCGTCTCGCGCGTGGCCGAGATCGACACCACGGGCGGCGCTCAGTTCGGCGACCAGTACCCGCCGACGACGCTCTTGCAGAAGGGCGAGGTGGTCCTCACCTTCGACGACGGCCCGCACCCGGCCTACACCAAGCAGATCCTGGCGGCGCTTGCGGCCCAGTGCACCAAGGCGACGTTCTTCAACGTTGGCGAGATGGTGAAGCAGTTCCCGGACATCGCCAAAGAAGTGCAGGCCGAGGGCCACACCATCGGCACGCACACCTGGTCGCATCGCAATCTCGGCGCGCTATCGCTCGAGGGGGCCAAGTCCCAGATCGAGAGCACCATCACCTTGGAGAATTCCATCCTTCCCAACGGTGTGGCTCCCTTCTTTCGCTTTCCTTACTTGAGCGACCCCAAGAAGGTCCGCGAGTACCTCGCCTCCCGCAACATCGCCGTGATCGGCATCGACGTCGACTCCTTCGACTACCGGACGAGGGGAGCCGACAAGATCGTCGACAACGTGCTGAAGGGTCTCCAGAAGGTCGACCGCGGCATCATCCTCTTCCACGACATCCACGAGCAGACGGCGAAGGCGATTCCGACCGTGCTCAAGGAGCTCAAGTCGCACGGCTTCAAGGTGGTGCACCTGGTGCCGAAGCAGCACGTCGAGGTCATCGCGCAGGCGGAGCCGCCGAAGGCCGAGCCTTCGAGCGGGCACGCCCGCCACGCGCACTACGCCCGCCATCGCCGCTACGCCAAGCGCTGACGTTTTCGGCGCGCCAATCTAGCGCGACCGCGATGCCGGCTTCCGCCGCGGTCATGCGCTATCGCGCGGGCATCCCCACAGCTTGAGGCGGACCCATGGCTGCTCCCCTGATCGAGAACGTCTCCGACACCGCGTTCTGGGTCGCGCATCACCGCGCCGTCGAGAGCGAGCGGCCGGACGCCCTCTTCCGCGACCCCTTGGCGGCGCGGCTGGCGGGCGAGCGCGGACGCCAGATCGCCGAGTCCATGCCGCAGCCGGAGATGACCGGCTGGACGATGGCCATCCGCACCCGCATCATCGACGACTACATTCGCGAGGCCATCGGAGAAGGGGCCGAGCTCATCCTCAACCTCGGCGCCGGGCTCGACACGCGCCCCTACCGCATGGAGCTGCCAAGCTCGCTCCTGTGGATCGAGGTCGACTACCCGGCCGTCATCGCCTTCAAGGAGAGCCGGCTCAGCGGCGAGAAGCCGCGCTGCACGCTCGAGCGCGTGAAGCTCGATCTTGCCGACGGGGCGGCACGGCGGCAGATGCTGGGCGCCATCGACGCGCGCGCCAAGAAGATGCTGGTGCTCACCGAGGGCGTCATCCCCTATCTGACGGCGGAGGCCGTCGGCGCGCTCGCCGACGACTTGCGGGCGCTTACCTCGGCGCGCTGGTGGATCGTCGACTATTTCTCCCCGCAGGTGCTGCGCATGCGCGCGCGCCGCATGAAGCACAGGATGCAGAACGCGCCCTTCAAGTTCGACCCCGGCGATTGGCAGGGCTTTTTCGATTCGCACGGCTGGCGCCTCACCGAGATGCGCTATCTGGCGGAGGAGTCCGATCGGCTGCGCAGAAAAATCCCGCTGCCGCTCCTTGCCAAGATGTTCCTGAGCGTCCGCCAGCTCTTCCTGCCGCGCAAGCGGCGGGAGTCATACCGCAAATTTGCAGGCTACGCCCTGCTCGAGCCGCGGTGATCGCTCACCGTTTGCGCGCGCTGCCCTTGGCGGGGACGACCTCGCCGTCCTCTTTGGTGAACGCCCCGATATTGGGGTTGGGCAGGATCTCGAGCACCATCTCGGAAGGGCGGCATAGGCGCACGCCGCGCTCGGTGACGACGATCGGCCGGTTGATGAGGATCGGATGTTCGAGCATGAAGCCGATCAGCTCGTCATCGCTCCACTTGGGGTCGTCGAGCCCGAGCTCCTTGTAGGGCGTGCCCTTCTCGCGCAAGAGCGCGCGCGGCTTGATGCCCATCGCGCGGATGAGCTCCTTGAGCTCCTGCCGCGACGGCGGCGTTTTCAGGTACTCGATGATGCGCGGCTCGGCCCCGCTTTGCCGGATCATGGCGAGCGTGTTGCGCGAGGTGCCGCAGGCGGGGTTGTGATAGATGGTGACGGGCATGGGCCGCGGTTTCTCCTCCGGAAGTACGCCTCTACCAAAGGCCAATTTGTGAGAAAAGTCACACCCTACAACGACGATTCGCTGGCCAATGGTGCTCGTGGCACCAACCTCCCCGAGGCAGCGAATGGCCGTCAACAGCATCGATGACCTGTTTCAACACGAGCTCCAGCAAACGCACAAAGCCGAGACGTCGATCCTTGCCGCGCTCGCCAAGCCGGGGCTGATCGACGTTGCGCAGACGAAATTGCTCGACTCCTTCAACGCGCAGGCGCGAAGCCGGATCGCCCGCCTGGAGCAGGTCTGCAAGCCTACGGAATTTGCGGCCGATGCGGCCGAAGACTGCTTCGACGCGTTCGATCATCAGGCTGCCGGCATCGCCGATCAGGCGCTCGTGCAGAGGATCGCGCCCTTTGAATTCCAGGCGGCGCTTCATCATTTGTTGGCACGCTACACCGTGCTCGCGGCATGCGCGCACCAGCTCCATCAAACAGAGCTCGCGGAGATGTTCGACGTGATCGCTCGCGAGCTGAGTGCCGCGCTGGTGCAGGTCGCTCGAGCAGCGCCCGAGCGGGATTTGCATAAGAGTGGACTGGGCGAGCGGTTGACGGCGCTGCTCGAGCGCAAGAGATAGTCGCGCGAGGGCGCACAAATCATCCCTCGCGGCGCTCGCCCGGCGACTTGGAGAGCTGTTCCTCAACGAGGCCAGCGAGATACTTCAAGTGCTTGATGGCCTCGTCGTCCAACTGACGCGGGCGGTGGTCCAGCACGCAGACGGTCCCCACGCAGTGGTTCCCCACGAAGATCGGGCAGCCGGCATAGAAGCGGATTCGCGGCCCCTGGGTAACCAGCGGATTATCGGCAAAGCGGGGGTCATAGAAGGTATCCGGTACGATCAGCACATCGCGGGCAGAGACGGCGTGAGAGCAAAATGACGTCTCGCGCGAGGTCTCTGTCACCTCGAGGCCGTAGCTCGACTTGAACCACTGCCGCTCCTTGTCGACCAGGCTGACGAGCGCCATGGGCGCGCCGAAGCTCGTCGCAGCGAGGCGCGTGATGTCGTCGAACCGGCGTTCGGGCGGCGTATCGAGGATGTCGAGCGCGTGCAGGCAGGCGAGGCGCTCTTCCTCATCCTGCGTCGAGAGAATGCGTTGCCAGCGCATCGCCCTGCGAAGCATGGCGGCGCGAATGCAGGTGCGCGCGTAGGAGGCCGAGAACGGCTTGATCAGGGACGCGATGGGCACCGCGTCCGATCGCGGAACCAGCTCCTCCTGGTCGGCCACGATCAAAAGCGGCGCATCCGCAAAGCCGTGCCGCGCAGCCTCGACGTAGCGCTCGATCAAGTCCGTATCGCCGGGACGGCGCTCCAAGATCATCAGCGAAGGCTTCACCGCCTGCACGCCTGTCAGCGCTTCTTTGACGCTGCCCGCCTCCAACACCAGGATATCGTCGGCCTCGGCGGCCTCGCGTATGGTCTGCGCGGCGGCGGCATCGGCCACGCTCATCAGTATGGAGCCGCGCACCACGGCGGGTGCGGTAGCGCTGCTATTGTCGCGAACCGTCTTTTTGCGGCCGGCGACGCCCGTTCCGGAAAGTGCGAGCTCCTGGCCCTCGGCAGCGCCGAAGATCTCCAAAGCAGGTTTGGATCCGGCCGTGCGGCTGCGGATGTCGTCTATGATGCGGGTAAGCTCGGCGTCTTTCCGCAGAGGGTCGTGATGCGTCAACGCCAACCGTGCCGCTCCCGCCGCCTGGCAAACGGCAACGGCGTACTCCACGGTGCTGTGCCCCCAGCCGATCTTGTCCCGGTATTCTTCGAACGTGAATTGCCCGTCGTGGATCACGAGATCGGCGTTGCGCAAGAATTCGCAGTGCCCGCTATCTTGACCCTCGATGCGTCCCTCGCCCGACGCGAGGTGGCGTTGAAACGGCTCGTGGTCGGACGCATAGACCACGGCGGCGCCATCGGCCTCCAGGCGGAAGCCCAACGTAAGCGCCGTATGATTCATGTACCGCGTCTTCACGGTCAGATCGCCCACCTCGAACTCGCCTTCGATGAGCTCGTGGTAGCGAATGGTGGCGCCCATTTGATCGAGGCGCACCGGGAAGTACGCATATTGCATCTGCCCGGCGAGCGTATCCTGCACGGACTGGCCGATCCCCTTGGGGGCATAGATGTCCCACTCGTTTCCCTCGTCGAACAGCGGCGCAAAGAACGGCAGGCCCTGAATATGGTCCCAATGGGTATGACTGATGAGTATGTTTCCGCGCAGCGGCGCGTCCGCGCGGGCGGTCAATAGTTGACCCAGCCCGTGGATGCCGGTGCCGCAGTCGATGATCACGAGCGTTCCGGCGGCGCTCTCCACCTCAACGCACGAGGTATTGCCGCCGAAGCGCAGGGTGTCGGGGCCCGGTTTCGGTAACGAGCCCCGCGTACCCCAGAAACGTATCCGCATTGATG
This sequence comes from Hyphomicrobium sp., assembly GCA_035517115.1. Lineage (GTDB taxonomy): Bacteria > Pseudomonadota > Alphaproteobacteria > Rhizobiales > Hyphomicrobiaceae > Hyphomicrobium_A. The sequence continues at coordinate 32,957 of DATIZL010000056.1, read as the reverse complement.
CACCCAACCTGGAGACCGAGCGTACGCGTCGGTAGTCAGTTGGCGGCGCTGACCTCAATCGAATTTGCGATCATTGTCTGCCCATAGCAAGTGAACACGATCTGCTTGCCCGCGGACATCTGGTAGCTGGTGGACTTGCCGGCCTCGACGGCGGCCTCGTAGCGCGCAGGCGCATAGCTGGCGTCGTCGGAAGAGGTGACGACGAGCTGGCAGCTGCGGCTTTCGGCCTGGAAATAGGCAACCGCGTGCTTGCTGCCCGCATGGAAGCTCCAGCCCTGCAGGGGCTTCATGGTCTGCTCGCCGGCCTGGGCATGGCCCACGGCGAGAATGCCGGCGGCGGCGGCAACGATGATTTTGGCAATGGTGTTCATGGCTCGTCTCCTGGCGGTTGGGTTTGTTGTCTCATTCGAACCGGTGTTTGTTCGATGGAGAGAGCATGCAGCCAAAGCGGACCGGGCGCTGTGGGATTTCGCACACGGGAAAAATGCGGGGAAGATGGCCGCGCGCGCTCGGTTACCTGCGGCACCTGCCGCCGGCCGACCCCTTCGCCGGGGAACATCGTCGCGCGCTTCTAGAGCTGATCTTCGGTTAAACTAGCTCCTTGGGCCGCCCTAGCGTGCCCAAACGCGGTAGGTGTCAGATGAGCGCGCTGGAAACAGGGTTCGCGACAGCACGCCGGCGAGCGTTTCAGATCCTGGAGCACGGACGCCGCAGGGACTTCTGGTCCCGCATCGTCGACGTCGTCATGGTGGTGTTGATCCTCGGCGATGTCGCCGGGACGATCGCCCAGACTCTGCCCGAGATCGAGCTCGACTACGGAACGGACCTGCAGCTCTTCGACCGCTTGTGCGTTCTCGTGTTCGCGATCGAGTACGCGGTGCGAATTTGGGTCGCCCCCGAGCACCCGCTGCTGCACAAGCTCAGCCCTGCTCGGGCGCGCCTACGGTTCGCGCTGGCGCCGATGATGATCATCGACGCGCTCGCTTTCGTTCCCTTCGGGCTCGAGCTTCTCTTCCCCGGTGTCCCGCTCGTGCGGCTGACCCGGTTGATCCGCTTCTTGAAGCTCGCGCGCTATTCGCCGGCGCTGGCGACGATCGGGCGGGTGCTGGCCGCGGAGCGCCGCGCGCTCCTCGCCTGCGTCATCATCATCAGCGGTGTGCTGCTGGCAGCGGCCGCGGCCATGCACGCGGTCGAGGGCGAGCTGCAGCCCGCCCGGCTGGGAGACATGTCGAAGGCCATGTGGTGGTCGGCGGCGATGCTCGCAAAGATCGGCGGTGGCGAGCTCACGCCAATGACCGCGCTCGGCCGCTTGATCGCGGCGATTACGGTCATGCTCGGTATTTTCTGCTTCGCCTTGCCGGTGGCCATCATCGGCCGCGGTTTCTATGAGGAGATCCGCCGCCGGGACTTCGTCGTCACCTTCGCCATGGTCGCCCACGTGCCGCTCTTTGCGCGCCTGGACGCGGCGTCGATCGCGGACCTCGTGGGCATACTCACGGCGCGCACGGTCCATGCCGGCACGGTCATCATCCGCAAGGGCGAGCCCGGCGACGCCATGTACTTCATCGCCAGCGGCGCCGTGGAGGTCGAGGCGCAAGTCGGCAAGCGGCGTCTCGAAGAGGGGGAATTCTTCGGGGAAATGGCGCTTCTCACGCACGAGCGCCGTACGGCGACCGTGACCGCCATCAAGTCTACGGACCTTCTGGTTCTCGACTGCGATGATTTTCATCGCTTCATCGACCACAACCCCGAGGTCGGGGCGCACGTGCGCGCGGTGGCGCAGGAACGGGCGGTTGAGCGGGTTGGGCGCCCGCATTGAGCAACGCCGCGGCTCGAGGCCATCTACTCGCCCGTCACCTCGTGCACCATCTCCGCAAGCCGATCGACGTCCTTGACCAGCATCGCGCCGCGCTTGCGCTCGATGATGCCGAGCCGCGATAGCCGATTGAGCTCGCGCGTGACGGCCTCGCGGTGGGTGCTGATGCGGCTCGCGATCTCGGAATGGGTGGGCGGGGTGCTGATGCGGGCGGACTTGCCTTCTTGCGGAGACATTTTGGCGAGCCGCAGAAGCTCGGCTTGAATGCGGTTGCCGACCGCAAGGGCGCTGAATTCGTAAACGCGGGTCGTGAGCGTGCGTATCTTGCCGACGAACTGCCGTAGCAGCGCCAGGACCACCGCCGGCTCCTGCTGCAACAGCTCGCGAAAGGCCGGCCCCGACAGGGAGGCGACGGCACATTTGGTCTTCGCCTCGATGGTCGCCGAGCGCCGCGCTCCGTCGATCGCCGCGTATTCGCCGAACATGTCGCCGGGGCCGAGATCCGTGAACGTTACCGCCTTCCCGTCGACCGAGTAGATGCTGACCCGGGCCTCGCCCATGCCGATGAAGTACACGTCGTCGGAAGCATCGAGGTAGTCGACGATCGGCTCGCCCGGCTCGTAGTTGCGCCAGCTGCAGCGCTTTTGGATGCGCGCGAGCGTCTCTGCCGGAAGCCCGGCAAAGATCGACACCTTCTCGAGTGACTGTCCGGTCTGCGTAGCTTGCGTGCGCGTCATGGCCGCCGCTCCAAAGCGCTTGCCCATTGGGTCAAATCATAGTTGAGCAGGGATTGCCGGGTAACCCCAGCCGCGGGCGTCGTTAGCCCTGCCTTACCCGCACCTGCTCGAGGGAGCAGTACCCCCTCGAGCGCGATTGTGCTCATGGTGATCACGTACGCGATGCATAAACCGGAGCCGCGGCCTTGGCCTCAACCGTCATCTCCTGGGCGCCCTCGCCGCACGTGAATTCCAGCGACCTTCCAGCCGCCGTATCCATCAGCGCCTTCGCGCCGGCATCGAGGGCCACCTCGAAACGAACCGCGGGAGAGTCGGGGACCCCCGCGTCGTCGAAGGCGTCCGCTACCATGATCGTCACCTTGCACTGGCCCTTCTCATTGTCGAAGTAGCCCATTACCTGCTTCGCACCGAGCGTGAGGTCGAGCAGGGACTGGCGCGCCGGCACGGGCGCATTGGCGCCGAGGATAGGTTTCAGCGCCAGGTGCTGAGCGGCCTCCTCGGCCTTGAGGGTTCCATGACCGTAGCCGGCGCCCAAGGCAACGAGTGCCGTCGTGACCATGATCTTTCTGACCGTCTTCATCGCAATTCTCCTCTTGAATAAGTTTTTCACCGAATCGCGTCCAATCTCCCAATTGGGATGAATTGATCGCGACAATCGAATAATAGAGGCGGCAAATAATCAGCGCTGTGCGGTTTGCCACACGAAATGGAATTGATATTTTTTCTTGGCCGAAATACAAAAACAAATAGGCCTCCATCGGCATTACGCCGATGAAGGCTCGATATGATGAATTGAATTATTTTATAATGGACGAGTCTTTGGCGTTATTCGTAATAAGGCAATTCAAAGCATTTGCGTATCTCGCAGCCGATTCCCAGCCGCCAGCCACACAATGGTGTTGCGTCCATCTGCCGCCGCACCTGCGCGCGCACCCTCAAGAGGCGCCGTGAGCAAAATGCCATTGCCGCCTTCGCAACGGGGCAGCAACTGCGAAAGGCCGCCGCCGGCGCGATTTGAAACGATCCCTTGCGCCTGCGGAGGAGGCAGATCGCCCCGATCCACAGGTCGCCGGGATACTCTTCACCTTCACTTCGCGGGCGTCGCGGCGGCGACCTCGCTGACCTCGCCGACGGTCATGGCCTCGCTACCGTGCGCGCACGCGAATTGCAGCGATTTGCCTTCGGCGGTGTCGAAGCGGGCATCCTTGTCCGCGTTGATTGCCACGTCGAAGCGGACCGGCGTATCCGTGGGGATAGCGTCGCCCTGCATGGCATCGGCAACGACCAACGTCAGCTTGCACTGGCCCTTCTCGCTCAAGAAGTAGCTGATGGCGTGCTTGCGGCCGACATCGAAGCTGATGGCGTGCAGCGGCTTCATCGTCAGCACGGGAGCGCGCTCTTCGGCCTTGGAGAGAGTGGCCCCCGTCACGGCGAAGCCGGCAAGGACCGTGGCAGTGATCGTGGCCTTCATCGAGTTCATGACACAGTTCCTTCTCAAGCGTTGTTGGCAACCTTTCCGCATCCTTTCCGAATTCCGGTCGATGCGATGGGATGAGAATGCCTGCCCTTGCAAACGCCCGCTGTGGCATTTGTCACAAGGCCTGCGCGTGGCCCGGGACGCCCTCGGCCGGCCCGAATGATACGTGCTCAAACTGTGTGCAAGCCCTCGCGCGGCGGCGGTGCCCGTGTTAGAGAGGGACCAACGCGAAAACCAATTCTTCATAGACCTGTATTTGGGTCTCCGCGTAGCTACTCTTGCAGTGCTTTGGAGCCCCCATGACTGATCAGTCTGGTGGAAGGGTTGCCTCCCAAGACGCAGGTCCGGACCAGCGGGCCGGCCGCGGGAGCATCGAGTCTGAGGCCCGCCAGCGCCTGCAGTATCTGCTCGCGGTCAGCCCCACGATCATCTACACGACGCAGGCTTCCGGCAGCTACGCCTGCACCTTCATCAGCGAGAACCTCAAATCGATTATGGGGTACTCGCCGCAGGAGATGACGACCGATCCCAAGTGCTGGCCGGAACGCCTGCATCCCGAAGATGCCTCGCGGGTATTCGCCGAGGTGACGCCGCTGGTGAAGCAAGGCGGCGGAACGGTCTCCTACCGTTTCCGGCACCGGGACGGGCACTACATTTGGATTCAGGACACCTTCAAGGTGATCCGGGATGAGGCCGGCCAGCCCTTGGAGTTGGTCGGCGCCTGGGCCGACATCACCGAGCTCAAAAGCGCGCGCCAGCGCCTGCAGTATCTGCTCGCCGTCAGCCCCACGATCATCTACACGACGCAGGCTTCGGGCAGCTACGCCTGCACCTTCATCAGTGAGAACCTCCGGGCGATCATGGGATACGCCCCCGAGGAAATGACGACCGATCCCAAGTGCTGGCCGGCACGGCTGCACCCTGAAGATGCTTCTCGCGTGTTCGCCCAGGTCGAGCCGCTGATCAAGCAGGGCGGTGGAACGGTCACCTACCGATTCCGCCATCGCGACGGCCACTTCATTTGGATCCAGGACACCTTCAAGGTGATCCGGGACGAGACTGGCAAACCCTTGGAGCTGGTCGGCGCCTGGGCCGACATCACCGAATTGAAAAGCGCGCGCGCGCGCTTGGAGTACCTGCTCTCCGTCAGCCCGACGATCATCTACACGACGCAGGCTTCGGGGGACGGCTACGCCTGCACCTTCGTCAGCGAGAACCTGCGCGCGATCATGGGGTACTCGCCGCAGGAGATGACGACCGATCCCAAGTGCTGGCCGGAGCGGCTGCATCCCGAGGATGCTCCCCGCGTGCTCGCCGAGGTTGTGCCGCTGATCAAGCAGGGGGGCGGGACTGTCGCCTACCGCTTCCGGCACCGGGACGGGCACTACATTTGGATCCAAGACACCTTCAAGGTGATCCGCGACGAGGCCGGCCAGCCCTTGGAGCTGGTCGGCGCCTGGGCCGACGTCACCGTGCGCACGGAGGCGGAACGGGCGGCGCTCAAGGCGAATGTCGAGCTGCAGGAGACGAAGCGCTACCTGACGCGCCTTTTGGAGAGCTCCACGGATGCGATCATATCCAGCGACAAAGCGGGCAACGTGGTGCTCTTCAACGAAGGGGCCGAAGTGCTGCTCGGCTACCGCGCGGAAGAGGTGATCGGCAAACGGGTATCTCTGCTTTACGGGAGCGAGGAGGGCTTCCGCGACGTGGTGCGCGAGATGCGGAAACGTGGAGGCACCGCGTCTGCATTTGAAAGCATGCTGAGGACGAAAGACGGGCGCGACATTCCCGTGCTGATCTCCGCCTCCGTGCTCACGGACGATGGCGGACAAGAAATAGGGACGGTTGGATTTGCCACCGACCTGCGCGAGCGCAAACGCGCCGAGGAGGCGTTGCAAAAGGCGCACGACGAGCTGGAAGTTCGCGTCGAAGAGCGCACCGTCGAGCTGAAGGCCGCGCGCGAGCGCATGAGGTACCTGATGACGATTGCGCCGGGCATCATGTACACCAATCAGGCGTCGGGCAAATTCACGTGCACGTTCGTCAGCGACAACGTCGATCCGATCATGGGGTTCTCCGCGTGGGAGATGCTCGAGGACCCCAAGTTCTGGCCCTCACGCGTGCACCCCGACGATGCACCCAAGGTGTTCGCCGAGGTCGGCAAGTTGATCGAGGCGGGCGGGGGCACGGTCGAGTATCGCTTCCGTCATCGCGACGGGAACTATCTGTGGATCCAGGATACCTTCAAGGTCATCTTCGACGGCGCCGGCAAGCCGCAGGAGGTCGTTGGGTCGTGGGCGAACATCTCCGATCGCAAGCACGCCGAGCGCGCCTTGAGCGAGCGGCTCGCCATCATGAAGGACCTGCAAGCGCTGGTCGCCGCGAGCCCGTCGGTCATCTACACGACGCAGGTCTCGGGCGATTTCGCCTGCACGTTCGTCAGCGAGAACCTGAAGTCGACCATGGGCTACGCCCCGTGGGAGATGCGCGATGACCCCAAATTCTGGATCAAGCATCTGCATTCCGACGACGCCAACCGCGTGTTCGCCGAGCTCGACCATCGCATGGCGCAAGGAGGCGGGACCGTCGAATACCGGTTCCGGCACCGGAACGGTCATTACATCTGGATTCAAGACACCTTCACCGTCACCCGCGACAACGAGGGCAAGGCCAAGGAGCTCATCGGGTCCTGGGCCGACATCTCCGACCGCAAGCGCGCTGAGACCGAGCTCGAGCGTCTCGCCAAGGAGGTGGAGCTGCGCAACCGCTTCATCCGCGAGACGTTCGGCCGCTACCTGACGGATGACGTCGTCGCCACGGTGCTGGAGACGCCGGCGGGGCTTCAGGTCGGCGGCGAGAAGCGCAAGGTCACGATGATGATGACGGACTTGCGCGGGTTTACCTCGCTGTCGGAGCGGCTCGCCCCCGAACGGGTGGTCGCGATGCTGAACCGCTACCTGGGGGCCATGGTTGACGTCATCAAGCGCTACCAGGGCACCATCGACGAGTTCATCGGCGACGCCATCTTCGTGCTGTTCGGCGCTCCGGTCTGGCAGGAGGACGACGCGCAGCGGGCGGTTGCCTGCGCCGTGGCCATGCAACTGGCCATGCAGGACGTCAACGAGGCCAACCGGAAAGAGGACCTTCCCGAGATCGAGATGGGCATCGGCATCCATACGGGCCAGGTGGTGCTGGGGAACATCGGCTCGGCGGAGCGGATGAAGTACGGAGTGGTCGGGCGTCACGTCAATCTGACCGCACGCATTCAATCGTACACGATCGGCGGCCAGATCCTCATCTCGGAGACGACGCGCCGGGAGGCGGGGGCGACGCTCAAGCTCGGGAAGCAGACGGCCATCAAGGCAAAAGGGATCGAGCACCCGGTGACAGTGTGCGAGGTGCTGGGAATCGGGGGGCGCCACCGGCTCTTCCTGGCCGAAACGGCGGACGAGATGGTTTCCCTGCCGCAGCCGATCAATGTGGTCGCTGCCGTCGTTGAGGGATCGCATCTCAGCGGAGATACGGTCAAAGGCCGCCTCACGAAGCTTTCATTGAAGCAGGCGGAGGCGGAGCTGGAGCACGCCGTGCCTGCCTTAGCCAATCTCAAGATGGATGTCCTGGACGGCGAGGGCAGCAAAATTCAGGGAGCGGTGTACGGCAAGGTGCTCGGGCCGGGAAACGGAGCGAACGCTACCACGCTCATCCGTTTCACCTCCCTGTCGCCCGAGATCGAGGCCTTCCTCCGCGGCATTCTCGGCGGTCCCGAGCCGGCGCGCAGCGTGAGCGAATCGCCGCGCACGGTCGCGACCCCGCCGCAGGCGGCACCCGTCCCCAAGGCGCCCGAAAGCCGGCCGGCCGGCCAACAAGCTCCTACCCCCGAGGCGCCACTGGCTCCCGCCGTCGCCAAGACCGTGGCGCCCGCCGCCCTTGACGGCGGCCAAAGCCCGCCTGCCGCGGCCTTGTCGGGCTCGGGCACGGCGGGACCGGCAGCGCCTCCCCCGCGGCCAGCGAATGCGGCCCCGGCCATGCCGGCGCGCATCGAGCCGCCCCCGCCGGCCGGGGAGAAACAGCCTTCGCCCCACAACGGAGCGGACACTCGGGGGGTCAATATCACCGCGCTCATGTCCTCAACGAAGCCCGCAGAGCCCGAGAAAAAGAAGGGCTGGCTGCGCACTTTCCATCGCCATTAGCGCGGCTTAGGCCCGTATTTTTCAACACGCTTGAGGCCTGTGACAAATCCCACAGCGCGGCGGCGCAAGAGGCCGCATGATCCAACCATCGCATCGAGCCCAGAGGGGGACGATGCACCAGGGATCATAAGGAGCACGCCATGCACTCGATCAAGAACATCCTCGCCGCCATCGTCCTGTCCACCGGTCTCTCTGTTGCCGCCCAGGCCGCCGAGACCGTGAAGCCCCTGCAGGGCATCAGCTTCCACACGGAGACGAAGGACGCCGTCGCCTACTACCTCGCCGACAAAGGCATCTGCAAAGTCGTCCTGACGCTCACCGACAAGACCGCGTATGCCCCCACCCGCCTCGAGAAGGCGGTCGAAACCCACAAGCCGGCCCTCTATCAGGTGGACGACGGCAAGGCGCTGGAGTTCGCGTGCCAGGCGGATGCGCAGGCGATGACCATCAATCTGGTGACGACGGTCGCCGCGAACCACTGATTGCCGCTTGCCACGCTCGCACTAGACACGGCCCGCACGGCCGCCCTCCTCGGCCCGGACCTCTCGAAGCCGCTCGGACTTGAAGCCCCGCCACCAACGCGGGGCTTTCTCTTTTCAGTCATGCGAGGGCCCGAAGACTGGCGCGAGCCGTCTTGAAGCAATAGCCCTTGGCGGCGTAGATCGCCGCCTACAAGGCGAAATACTTCCGGCAGCCGTTCCATGCACGAACGGCCCTGGCACGCTCGCCGTCAGGATCCCGGTACCCATTTGGCCCAGCTGGTGATAGGCTTGCTAGGAAGGAGCCGAGCACCGGTGTCGGCATAAGGGAGGCGTCCCATGACCAGAGTTGCACTCTTAGCTGCTGGAGCCTTCGTCCTCACAAGCGCCATGGCTGCCTCGGCGCAGGGGATTGTGATTGGCGGGCGCGGGATCGGCATTGGCATCGGGATTGGACCGGGCCTCCGCAGCGCGCCGGAATACCATCCGAGGGTGCGGTCTTACTCTGAGGAGCCGGCTAGACCACGGCGTCAGCACCGGCAACACGATGAAGACGAAAAAGCGGAGTCCCCCGCGCCGGCAAAGAACGATACAAACGAGAACTCGTCCATTGCCGCTCTGAGCGCCGGGCCAGACACGCCCGACCTGCACTCTTCAATTGCTGTCCTGACCACGAAGTCGGACGATCCAGACTCGCACCCTGAAAGCTCTTCGATAGCCACCAGCGCTCCCCCCGCCGAGCCTGCGCAGGCCACGGCCGTCGTGGTGCAGGCATCGGAGCCCAGCGTGCAGAATGCGGCGGCACCGAATCTGGTTCTCTGCTCGCGATATCTTCCCACGGCGGGCCGTACCGTTCAGGTTCCGTGCGAGTAGGAAGAGCGGGACTTTGGTTGCGGGGGTAGGATTTGAACCTACGACCTTCAGGTTATGAGCCTGACGAGCTACCGGGCTGCTCCACCCCGCGTCACCGAAGACTCCGGACGGTCCGAGGACAAGAGATCCGCTGCCGCGTCCGGGAAAAAGCATCGGCCGCGGGGCTGCCCGCAGGGCCGATCAAAAAAGCCGCCGTCACCCGAGCCGCTTGTCGTTGGCGCGGCTTATAGCACACTTCGCAAGCCTGTGAAGCCTTGCGGATTTGCCCCGCCCGCAAAAGGTGGTGACAGCCCTGAGATGGTGTCGGGCCCCCGGGCCGTCAACGGGTGAGCCTCACCCCGCGCGTCCGGCCGGCTGCTCCCGGCGCAGGGGGCCGTTCGCCTCCGCCGCCATGGCCCTGTTGTGGGTGCGGATGAAGTAGATGTTGCGGGCATAGATCAGCAGCCCCATGCCCTGGCCCAGCATGAACACCGGGTCGAGCCGGTAGATCGCGTAGGCGAACAGCATGGCCCCGCCGACAAGGCTGAAATACCAGAACGTCTCCGGCACGACGTCTCCGGCACGATCGAGCGGCGCGCCCGCTCGCTCGCGATCCACTGCACGATGCAGCGCATGGAGAACATGAGCTGCGCCAGGAAGCCGATGGCGAGCCAGGTCATCTCGGTCGCCGAGGTGGCGCTCCACCATTGGCTGAACTGGGTGGCGGCGTGGCCGAGGAAGGTCATGCGGTCGTGGTCCCCTGCGGTTTTAGTCTGCGAAGCTCAAGGCGCGTCCCCGCACCTTAGCTCTTGTCGCCGGCGCTCAAGCGCGCCCCCTCGTCGTTGACGGGCTTCAGCCGCGCGCCGAGGTCCCGCACCTGGGCGATCTCGGGATGCCGCTCGACGATCGCCGGCACCTTCGTGCGCTTGCGCAGCCAGGTGACACCGACGAGGTCATAGAGGCCAACAAGGGCGCGATTGAGGTTGTTGTACTTGGAGACGCCGGCCTGGCGCGGCCGGTCGTTGACGGGTACGTAGGCCACCTTGTGGCCGTAGGTCTGGAGCAGCGCCGGTAGGTAGCGGTGCATGCTGGTGAAGAACGGCAGCCGCAGGAACACCTCGCGCCAGTAGACCTTGATGCCGCAGCCGGTGTCGGGACACTCGTCCTGCAGCACCTTGTCGCGGATCCAGTTGGCCGCGCGCGAGGCCCAACGCTTCGAGCCCGTGGCCTTGCGCTCGGTGCGCACGCCGCCGACGAGGGCGGGGCCATCGCTGCCCGGCGCGGCCAGCACCTCGAACAGGCGGGGAATGTCGCGCGGGTCGTTCTGCCCGTCGCCGTCCATGGTGGCGATGATGGGGCTCGTCGCCGCGAGGATGCCGGAGCGCATGGCGGCACTTTGCCCGCTGCGGATCTCGTGGCGCAGATAGCGCAGGCCCGGGCAGTTGCCGCCGTCGACGAGGGCCTTGACCTCCGCTCCGGTGGCGTCCGTGCTGGCGTCGTCGACGACGATCACCTCCGCGAGCCGGGAGGCGGGAACGCTCGCGTACGTTTCCTCGACGAGCCGGCCGATGTTGCCCGCCTCGTTGAGCGCCGGAATAACGACGGTGACGCGCATCTCGTGCCCCTATCCCACAGGCGACCCGCGACCCCTCCTGCATAAAGGCTCCGCGTGGCAAAGACTACCAGTCTTCACGACGGTCTCTCAACCTAGTAAATGAGCCGCCATCGAGGCCGCGACGCACGCGTAAGGCCCTGAAAACCGCTAGTGTTGCCGAAGCGAAGCGCGAGCGCCCAGAATCGTCATGCCATCATCCCCGGGCCTCAGCACGACGAGCCGCGATTGGCCGTGGACGGCGATTCTGGCCGCGGGCCTCGGCGCGCTGCTGTGCCTTCGTCTCGCTGTCCTCTACTGGAACGCCACCGATCTCTTTTTCGACGAGGCGCAATACTGGGCGTGGAGCGAGCAGCCGGCGTTCGGCTATTTCTCCAAGCCGCCGCTCGTCGCCTGGCTCATTCACGCCGCGACCGGCGTGTGCGGCCCGGGCGAGGCCTGCGTGCGCCTGCCCTCCCCGCTCGTGCACACTCTGACCGCGCTCGCGGTCTTCGTGCTGGGGCGCAAGCTCTATGACGCGCGCGTTGGCGCGCTCGCGGGCCTCGCGTTCGCGACGCTGCCCGGCGTGTCGATGTCGGCAGGCTTGATCTCGACCGATGTGCCCCTGCTCGCCTGCTGGGCGATCGCGCTCGTCGGCTTCGCCGCCCTGTTCGAGAGCAAGGCCCTGTGGCCGGCGCTCGTGCTCGGGCTCGCATTTGGCGTCGGCCTCAACGCCAAGTACGCCATGGCGTGGTTCCTCATGTGCGCGGCCGTCTATCTCTACGTCACGCCCGAGCGGCGCCAAGTGCTGCGCGACTACCGGCTGTGGCTGGCGCTGGCGCTGGGGCTCGTTCTCATCGCGCCCAATCTCGCGTGGAACTACGCCCATGGCTTTGCCACCTTCACGCATACGGCAGAGAACGCCAACTTCGGCCATACGCTGTTTGATCCGCTGAAGATGCTCGAGTTCGCCGTCACGCAGTTCGGGGTCTTCGGGCCGATCCTGTTCGGCGCCTACCTCGTCATCGCCTGGCGCGCATGGAAAGGGCGCCTGGCGGAGCCGGATCGCTACCTCCTCGCCTTCTCCGCGCCGATCCTCGCCGTCATCACGGCAGAGGCCTTCATCTCGCGCGCGCATGCCAATTGGGCGGCGCCCGCCTACGTCGCAGGCTGCGTGCTGGTGATCGCGACGATGGCCCGCGATGCCGAGTGGGGCTGGCTCAAGGCCTCGTTCGCGGTGAACATCGCTTTGCTGCTGCTGATCGTCTTTGGGACGACGACGGCGGGCCGGATCGCGAACCCGGTCGGGCGCGATCCGTTCGCGCGCACGCTCGGCTGGCACGACGTGGCCGGGGCAACGCAGGCCGAGCTTGCCAAGGCGCGCGCCGCCGGCCATCCCTTCGCCGCCGTCCTATCCGACGACCGCGCGATGACGGCGGAGCTCATCTACTATATGCGGGGCGAGCCGACCCCGGTGCTCGCCTGGCGCAAGGGCGCCCCGCACGATCATTTCGAGCTGACGCGTCCCTTCACGGCCGCGATCCAGGGCCCCGTGCTCCTCGTCAAGGAGGGGACGGATCCAAGTGCAGCCGCAGATGCGTTTGCGAGCGCGGAGAAAATCGCCGATCTCGACCTGCCGGCCGGGGACAACGCGCGCCGGCGGGTGACGTTCTACGCGCTCGCGGGATACAAAGCACAATGACGGCAGGCAACGACCGTACCCGCGCGGCCCTGGAGCGCGTGCCGGAGGACCCGGGCGCCCTTTCCGAGACGTTCGTGCTGCTCGACAACAACTCGGGAGCGGGAGCGCCGTCGCTCCTCTTCTCCGATCCCGTCGAGATCGTGTCTGCCGAGACGCCGGAGGAGGTTCCCGCCGCACTGGCGCGGCTCGAGGCCGCGGTGAAGGGCGGCCTGCATGCGGCGGGCTTCTTCGCCTACGAGCTCGGCTACGTGCTCGAGCCCAAGCTCGCCCCCCTCATGCCCGCACGGCGCAACGTGCCGCTGTTGTGGCTCGGCCTCTACAAGTCGCCCGTCGAGATGACGAGCAAGGAGGTCGAGCACTGGCTCGCCACGCACACGCGCAGCGGCTCCTACCACTTCGCCGACGTGACGCTCGCGTGGGACGAGGCGCAATACCTGGAGCGCTTCGCCCAGGTACAGGAGAAGATCCGCGCAGGCGACATCTACCAGCTCAACCTCACCTTCAAGGCCCGCTTCCGCCTGTCGGGCTCGCCGCTGACGTTCTTCCTCGATCTGCGCCAGAAGCAGCGGGTGGCCTACGGCGGCATCGTCGACACCGGCAAGGTGACGGTGCTGTCGGCATCGCCGGAGCTCTTCATCGAGCAGGAGGCGCGCACCGTCTCGACGCGGCCCATGAAAGGGACCGCACCGCGCGCCGGCACGCTCGAGGCGGATGCGGAGGCGCGGCGCCAGCTTTCGACCGACGTTAAGCAGCGCGCCGAGAACCTGATGATCGTCGACCTCATGCGCAACGACATCGGCCGCATCGCGGAGATCGGCAGCGTCAGCGTCACCGACCTCTTCACGGTGGAAACGTTCCAGACCCTGCATCAGATGACGTCCGGCGTCCGCGCGACGCTGAAGGAGGGCGTCGGCATGGCGGAGCTGCTCAAAGGCATCTTTCCGCCGGGCTCGGTGACGGGGGCGCCCAAGATTCGCGCCATGGAGCTGATCGCCGGGCTTGAGACGGAGCCGCGCGGCGTCTATTGCGGTGCCATCGGTCACGTCTCCCCGCAGGGCCGCGCGCTGTTCAACGTCGCCATCCGCACGGCGGTCGTCTTCCGCGATGCCGCCGGCGAGATGGGCATCGGCTCCGGCATCGTCTGGGACTCGGAAGGGAGGAAAGAGTACGCCGAGTGCCTGTTGAAGATGAAGTTCCTCACCGATCCCGTAAAGCCCTTCGAACTGATCGAGACGATGCTCTATGAGCCGGGCGGCGAGCTCGTGCTCTTGCAGCGCCACATGGAGCGGCTGCGCACGTCTGCGCGCTACTTCGGCTTCGCCTTCGACGAGGCCGCGGCCCGGCGCGCGCTTCACGATGCGGTGCGCGGTAAGGGCGAGCGGCTGCGCGTCCGCCTGCTGCTGCCGGAAGGCGGCGGCATTACCGTCACGACGACGCCGCTGCCGCCCGCGAGCCCCGATGCCGTCATGCGCTACGTCGTCTCCCCGACGCGGCTCAACAGCGCCGACATCTTTCTCTTCCACAAGACGACGCGGCGCGAGCTCTACGACCGCGAGTGGCAGCACTACTCGGAGAGGGGGGCGGACGAGGTGATCTACCTCAACGAGCGGGGCGAGCTCGCCGAAGGCAGCCGCACCACGATCTTCCTCGAGAAGGATGGGCGGCTCTCAACGCCGGCCTTGGACTCGGGCCTGCTCCCCGGCACCCTGCGGGCCGAGCTCATTGCCTCGGGCCGTGCCAAGGAGGCCGTGCTCGGCCTCGACGACCTCAAATCGGCGGATGCAGTCTATCTGGGGAACTCGGTGCGCGGGCTCGAGCGCGCGGAGCAAATCGCGCCGTAAGGCTCGCCGCGTAGCATATCTAAAATTGGAATTACTTTACCGGCTGGTCTTCGGAGGCGACGTTGCCGACGGTCGCCTTGCCGGTGACGCCGCCCAAAAGCGCGGCGACGAGGAAGGCAAGCGCGGCCAGCGTGAGCGCCGACGCGATGATGATCTCGCGCGAAGAACGGCGCACGCGATCGGCGTACGAATCCAATTTGTCAAATCTCCATCTCATGCCGCCGAATAAGCCGGTATCGCGGCCCCGATAACCAGGGCGCCAGGTGCCGCGCGACACAAGGGCACAGCGAGATGCGGCTGCTAAAGTCCACGCATGACGCAACCGAGCACAAGGATCACTTGCGCCACCAACAAGGCCCAAAACTCGTTGCCGTTGAGGAATGGAATCTGCGCACCGAACAACTTCATGATCAGTACGGTGACGGTCAGAATGATCGACACCATGAACGTCAGGATGCCAGGCGCTTTGAGACCCATTTTCCCACTCCCCTCGATAGTCCCCGTGGGCCTTGCCCCAAGACACACCCCGATTCGACAGGCCCCGTCGGCTTATAGCAGGGCACAATGGTGATGGCACGCTAAGCGCGTCGGTTTGCTGCGGACGAACAGGAAAACCATGGCGATTGAGGGCGCTAGGCAGCCGCCGCGCGCCGGCGCGGGAAGAAGAGGCGGCGCAGCATCAGGAGCGCCAACAAGACGAGCACAAGCCCCGCGAAGACCGCGACCGGGTGCTTCTCCCAGATCAGGATGGGGCTCACGCGCCCGTCCGTGACGAGGCGCACGTCCTCCATGATGGCGGCAGGATCGAGGCCGGCGTTCATGCGCAGCATCATGCCGACGGCGGCCGACTGGTCTGCGCTCGCAACCACGGCAACGCGCACGCGCTCGGAGGCGAGCGACTGCATCAGCGCAGGATTGGCGGCCACCGCCCGCAGGACGCGCTCGCGCGGCTCCTTGGCAAGCCCGGTGAGGTAGCGCGACAGCGTCGCGAGCTCGGCCTCCGTGAGGCTGTGGGCAAGGCTCTTCAAGTCCGTGTCGTCGAGTTCGAACAGGGTGTCGCGGGCGGCGGGGTCGATGCCCGCCAGCCGCTCGATGGCGAGGCGGTCGTCGAGGCCCAGCATGCGGTCGAGCGTCGCCTTGGTGAGGGTGTCCGGGGCCGTGCGCCGGTAGAGGCTGAGCTCCACGACCTTCGGCAGCTGGGTGCCGGCGAGCGCGTTCCACTTGAGCGCCGTATCGATCGAGCGCGTCTCGCGCGCGATCTCCATGGCAGGGCCGGGGAGCGAGTTGACGGCCTCGTTGAGGGTGCCGTCGTCGAGCCGCTTCAGGAGGCCGCCTTCGCCCTCCGCGCCGCGCACCAGCAGCACGACCTCATCGAGCCGGGGCAGCGACTCAGGCTTCAACGAATCGAGGAAGGCCTTGAAGCGCTCGTTGCGCTCGGCGAGCTCGAGCGCCTGGGCATGCGCGCTGCGGAAATCGCGCCAGATGTCGACCACCCGCCCGGCCGTGGCGGCTGCGATCTCCTGCACATGGCCGGAGATCTGCTCGGAGAAGGTGCGCGCGAGCTCATCCTGGACCTTGTCCTTGTTCTCCTTCGACTTCATCTCGGTCGCGATGATCGGCAGCACACCGTGGCGCAGGTCCCAGATGTCCTTGGCTATGAGCACGACGCCGACGCCGCCGGCGACCGTCGAGACGACGCGGGCGAGCACCGCGCCGACGAGCCGCTGGCCCACGCGCTCCGCCATATTGGCGAGCTGGCGGCGCATGAGCAGGATGGCGACGCCGGCGACGCCGCCGCTCGATTCCTTCAGCACGGCGCCGGGCGAGATCTCGGCCGCCGCCTTGCCGGCGTCGACGGAGAACTCCTTGCTCGCGTCGCCGCTGGCCGCGCGCGCAACCGTCGTGCCGTAGCGCGCGCCCACGAACGCCTTGAGGCAGGCGAGCGTCGGCTCGGTCGCGTCCTGGCCCGCAAACTCGATCTGCTTGCCGACCTCGTTGCCGACCGAGAGGGCGAGCTCCTGCAGCGCGTTCTTGACCTCGTCCGAGCGATAGACGCGTTCGGCGACGGCGGTCGCCAGCGCTTGCGCCTTCTGCTGATTGGCGAGCGATTGCATGAGCCCTGCCCAGCTCGTCTCCTGGGCCACCTCGTCCACCGCCTTGTCGACCTGCTTGTCGATGATGTCGTCGAGACCGCCGCGGCGCCACGCGTCGCCGACTGCCGCGCGATAGTCGACGTTGGCGATGCCGGCCTTCAATGCGCGCACCGAGATCGCCTCGATGGCGGCCCGGAAGGCCGTTTCGTCACGGGCTTGGCAGGCCTCGTAGTCGGCCTTCGAGAGCGGATCGGCAACGGCGGGGATGTGGCAAGTGGCGAGCGAGATTGCCACGAGGCAGGAGATGAAGGAGCGCAAGCGAGCGATCAACGAAACCCATCCCCCTAGAGACCGGAGGCGCATCTAATCATCTCGATAATATGGTGTCGAATGCGCTCTGAGCGTGGCGGCGGCGTTCTTTGAAGGGGCGTGCGGCTCCGGTCAGGTCAGGTTGTCCGGGTACCGGGCTGGAGCCTGCTGCGGTCCGAGCCCGTGGCGCCGGCAAACAGGTCTCGCCCGGTTAAGGACGCTTCCACCGCACCAATTTGCCGCGGAGGAAAGTCGAGTAAATATAAGGGGATCAGGCATCGACGACGGAACATGCGTTATTTCAATGCTTTCGGCCGCCGAGCGCTGTATGGTTGTGAGCCTGGGCCGGCTCCACAAGGCCCGAATTATAGACGCGCGCGAACCTCAGGGGGCAAATTTTGGGGCACCCGCCATGGTCTCGCCAAATAGCATCGCCAGAAGCCGCCGGCCGTTGTCGCTGGCGTGTCTGCGTCAAGTGAGTTGGACCGTAGCGGCGGCGGACATGGACGGAACCAAGGCGCGAGAGCAGCGTATCCTATCCCTGTGCGGCAAGGTGCCCTATCGCATCCCGAGCGGGTTCCGGCCAGTGAAGCAACTTCCCTTCCCGTGTCTCCCAGACACGATTGACCATCCGACTCGCAGATACAATCATAAGGGCTTCGGGCTCTCACTTGCCGGCTTCGAAGCCCATCCGAGGAAACGAAAAAAAGAGGGTTGGTACCTAACACTCGCGTCGACGGGGGCCGGCGGCGCCGGCCTTATGCCGACGCCAGAGGAGCTTCTTCGTTCAGAATGCCAGTGAGTTCAGTCACGAAGATGAAAAACAGCGAGAAAATGAAGACAGCGTGGGGTAGCATTTTCGTTCCCGGCGGACGTAACGGCGTGCTTCTCGTCCATAGCCTCGGGGGTTCTCCGATCGAGCTGAAGTTCGTGGCTCATGCGCTGGGCCAGAGCGGGTACACGGTCTACTGCCCGCTTCTGCCGGGGCTCGCCGGCGGGACCGATGTCTCCGGCCTCTCGAGCTGGCAGGACTGGTACGAGGCGGTCGAGGCCGCGCACGACGAGGTGGCGCAGCGTTGCGACACCGTGATTGTCGGCGGCATTTCGGCAGGATCGATGCTGGCGCTGCGGCTTGCGGCGCTGCGGCCCGAGAAGGTGCACGGGCTCATGCTGTTCTCGCCCACCTTCTGGCCGAACGGCTGGGCGATCCCGTGGCACTTCTCGCTCTTCCGGATCATCAACCACAAGTGGGCGGCGCGCCTCTTCCGTTTCCGGGCACGTATGCCGCTTGGCATCAAGGACGACCGGCTGCGCAACTTCATCCTCGACAGCCTGCAGAACGGCAGCGAGGCGATCGAGGACCTGTTTGGACGCGGCGGCGGCCTCGTTCTCGAGTTCCGCAAGCTCGTGCGCGGCGTGAAACCGCTGTTGGGCCAGGTGAAGCAGCACGCCCTCGTGTTCCACCCGCGCCACGACGACCAGAGCGACCTCAAGAACTCGATGCTGCTGCAGCGCAAGCTGGCGGGCCTCGTCGAGGTGTGCGTTCTCGACGACAGCTATCACATGGTCACGCTCGACCGGCAGCGGCCGATCGTGGTCGATCGCGTGAAGGATTTCGTCACGCGGCTGACCAAGGGTCGCGAGGATTCTCGGGAGAGCGAGGCGGTCACCGCCAGCGCGGAGCAGCACCAAGCCCATCATCACCAGGGCCAGGGGCGCAGCGCGACCTGAGCCGGCAAGCGATCTAGCCTAGAGACACGAACAGCCGCAGCAGCAAGCTGCGGCTGTTTTCTTATTCGATCGGCGGGTGTGCCGGCCTTACCGCCGGAACGGGCCGCGGCGGCACGAGGATGTCCGCTTCCGCGGCGCGCGTCACGGTCGCCACGGGCGCCTTCTCGGCGGCCGCACTTGCCTCCGGCGCCGTGGCGGCGGCCGGCTTGTCGGCTGCCGGCGGCGGCGCTGCCGCGACCTTCGCCTTGGCCGGGGCCGCCGGCTGAGCGGCGCCGACCGTGGTCTTGGTTTCGCGCGAGGCCGCGGTGCCGCCGTCGCAACGGGGCAGATCGACGGGAGCGCGCTTCCACACGAACGACTTGCTGAAGAACTTGACGCCCTTGTAGCCCGTGAGGATCAGGCGGTCGGCGGAGTGGAGCTGGATCGCGGCATCGAACGCCTGGCCCTGCTCGGGGTCATAGACCCAGCCGAAGTCGTACCCGCCCTCCGACGAGCGCTGCAGGTTGCCGAGGACGGGCAGCCCGCAGATCGGGCGGTGGCGTTTGGACGGGTCGGAATTGTAGCCGTCGGTGAGCGGCTTGCCGTCCTTGAAGTTCGGGTTCTTGAGCCAGACGATAAACCCGCACAGCTTGTTGGCCTCGCGGCCGCTGACGCCGCAGGGGCGGATCTCGACGGCGCCCTTGCCGGAGTCGTTGTACCAGACGCCTTGCTCGCTGGTGCTGCCCGCCGCAGGCGCCGTCAAGCCAAGCATGGATGAGATGAGAAGCCCGGAGATCCCCATGAAAAGCAAGGGAAAACGGGAACGGGACGAAGGATGATCATGACGCATGGTCGTATCGCCAATGTTATGCCAGAGATCGTGTCGGCCTTAGTCTTCGAAAGCGGCGAAAGCTGGTCGGAGCCGTCCAACAAGGAGTAACCTTGGTTGAACCAAGTCTTGTGCTTCTGATGCTCAAAACCGCTTCTTAACTCTGTTGTGAACCTCTACCCGTTAACGCTGCGTGAGTGGCGGCCAGCTACTCTCGTTTCTATATGGGTCGAATTCGCTATACACTTAGGCAGGTCTTAAGCATGAGCCTGCCTTTCCGAGGCCACCTTGGGGTATTAGCTGCAGCGCACAATGCTGCCGTTTGGCGCTCAACCGGAGCGACCTAAGGCCTTCACCACTGCGGGACCAATAGATGATCCTTACGCTTGCCTTCCGTAACCTGTTCCACGATCGCATCCGCCTGGCGGTGACGCTGGTCGGCATCCTGTTTGCCATCGTGCTCGTGGCCGTGCAGCTCGGCCTTTATCTCGGCGCGAGCAAAATGATCACCGACAATATCGACCACGCGAACGCCGACCTCTGGATCACGATCTACGGCGCCAAGAGCTTCGAGGACGGCGGCATGCTGCTGACCCCGCGCGAGCGCCACCAGGCGCTGGCGACCCCGGGGGTCAAAGCCGTCATTCCGCTGGTCGTCAGGTTCGCCGAGTGGCGCAAGCCCGAAGGCGGCAGCAGCCGCGTCGTCATCGTCGGCGCGGATGCGGAGGACGGGGGTCTCGAGCCCTTCAACCTCGTCGAGGGCACCTGGGACGACATCAAGTCGCCCGAAGGGGTCGCCGTCGACCGCACCTACTTCAACGAGCTCGGCATCGATGGGATTGGGGCTACGGCCCAGATCGCCAACGGCAGGGTGCGCGTGCGCGCACTGACGGACGGCGTCCGCTCGTTCACACAGTCGCCTTACACCTACACCACCCTGAACCGAGCGCGCGCGCTGTTCGGCGAAGGGGACGGCACCACGTTCTACCTGGTGCAGCTCGAGCCGGGCGCCAACGTCGATGCCGTGCGCAAAGACCTGCAGAAGCGTCTCGAGGGTGCAGAGGTGCTGACCAAGGCGGAATTCCGCGACCGCAGCCTGAAGCAGTGGCTGTTCCGCACGGGCGCCGGCGTCGCCCTCATCGGCGGCGCCTTGCTCGGCAGCCTTGTCGGCACCGTGATCGTCGCGCAGACGCTCTATTCGAGCACCAAGGACCACTTGAGCGAGTTCGCGACCCTGCGCGCGCTGGGGTCATCGTCCGGATACATTCATCAGGTTATCCTGGCCCAGGCCGGTATCAGCGCCGTGATCGGCTATATCCTGGGCATCTCGATCGCGCTGACCATCCTGGTTCTCAGCAAGAACACGGCCTTGCCCATGATGATGACGCCGGGATTGGCGTTCTGGTTGTTCGTCCTGACCGTGGGCATGTGCGCGATTTCCGCTCTTTCGGCGATCGTGAAGGTGACGAAAATCGATCCCGCAACGGTGTTCAACAGATGACGAACGAGCCAGTCCTCGAAGCCACCAATATCGTGAAGGAGCTGGGCTCCGGCGCCACCATGGTGCGCGCCGTGAAGGGCGTCGACTTGAAGCTCGTGCCCGGCGAGCTGACGCTTCTGATGGGGCCCTCGGGCAGCGGCAAGACCACGCTGCTCTCGATCTTGGGCTGCATCCTCACGCCGACCTCCGGCGACTTGAGGATTGCCGGCGTCTCCACCAACCGCCTGTCGGCGGAGGAGCTCGCCAACCTGCGGCGCAAGCACATGGGCTTCATCTTCCAGTCCTACAACCTGTTCCCCACGCTCACCGCGCTCGAGAACGTGCGCATCGCGCTCGACGTGCGCGGGCAGAAGGGCTTTGCCGCCGCCAACCGCGCGGAGGAGGTTCTCCGCGACGTCGGTCTCGCCTACCGGCTGCGCAGCTACCCCGCCAACCTCTCCGGCGGTGAGCAGCAGCGCGTGGCGGTCGCGCGCGCCATCGCCAGCTCGCCCTCGATCGTTCTCGCCGACGAGCCGACGGCCGCCCTCGACAGCGAGAACGGGCACGCCGTGATGGCGCTGCTCGCGCGCATTGCCAAGGAGCAGAACCGCAGCGTTCTCGCGGTCACGCACGACCCCCGCACCTTGAGCTACGCGGACCGGGTCGTGAAAATCGAGGACGGGCGGATCGTCGGCGAGGAGCGCCGGCCGGAAGGTCTCGATGCCCCCGAAATCACAGATCTGACAAAACGACGGAAGGCTCATGCATAAGATCAACTCGACCGCCGTCACGCTCGGCCTCGCCGGGATCGTGGCGCTCGCCATCGGCTTTTATGTCAACAGCGTCAACTGGGGCCCAGTCGGCGAGGAGAAGACCCAAGCCGGCACGCAGGAGACGGCCAACACCTCGACCGCCGCGAAGCCGGCGGCGACGACGGCCCCGGCCGCCAACACGTGGGCGGCGTCCGCCACGGGCCGCGTCGAGCCCAAGAGCGGCGAGATCCGCATCATGGCCGACGTCCCCGGCCGCATCGAGGACATCCCCGTCGCCCTCAACGACAAGGTGAAGGCCGGCGATCTGCTCGTCCGCCTCGATGCCCAGGACGCGCTGACCAAAGTCACCGCGGCGACGGCCGAGGCCGCCGTGCGCGTGCGCGAGCGCGACGAGGAGCAGGTGAAGGGCCTCGCGCTCGACCGGCGCAACGCCGAGGACGCGGTCGCCAACGCCGAGCGCGTCGTGTTCGGTGCGCGCCAGGCCTTCGACGAAGCCTTGCAGTCGAAGCGCGACGGCAAGGGCTCGGACGACGCCGTCAATACGGCGCGCAAGAACCTCGAGGACTCCAAGAAGAAGCTCGCCACCGCGCGCTCGGACCTCGCCACGGTCAACGCCAAGAGCGGCATGCCGCTGCCGACCCGGCTCGAGGCGGCGCTCGCCGTCGCCCGCTCGGAGCTGTCGGCGGCCGAGCTCGGTATCGAGCACACGCGCATCCGCGCCCCCGCCGACGGGACGGTGCTCAACCTGCTCGCCAAGGAAGGCGAGGTTGCCGTGCCGAACCCGGAGAACACGCTGCTCGTGCTGGGCGACGTGAGCGGGCTTAAGGTGCGCGCGGAGGTCGAAGAGCGCGACGCCGCCAAGATCCGCGTCGGCCAGCTCGTGGTGGTGCGCGCGGACGCCTTCCCCGATCAGGATTTCGAGGGGCGCGTGAGCCAGATCGCCAAGTCGCTGTCCTCGCCGCGCATCGCCACGCGCGGCCCGCGCCGCCCGAACGACGTGGAGGTCTTGGAGGCGGTCGCCGACCTCGACGGCCTGCCGCCGCTGTTGACCGGCATGCGCGTCGACGTGTTCTTCAAGCACGACGCGACGGCCTCGACGAAATAGCGCGCGCGCCGTCAGAGCAGATAGAAATTGAGCGGGCGGCCTGCGGGCCGCCCGTTTTCATTCCGCCGCGATCGGCGGGGCGCGGTCGTGGCCGGCCCGTTCGCCTGCAATGGTTGCCAGCCTGGCGGAGGAGGGCTCGTCGGTGGGGCCGACGAAGCGGCCGAACACGCGCCACAGCACGTTGCCGATGTCGTCCATCACCGTGAAGAACGACGGCACGAACACCAGCGACAGAACGGTCGAAACCAACAGGCCGCCCATCACGGCGATCGCCATGGGCGAGCGGAACTCGCCGCCGTCGCCCATGGCGAGCGAGCTCGGCACCATGCCGGCCACCATGGCGAGCGTCGTCATCACGATGGGGCGCGCGCGCTTGCGGCCGGCATCGATCACCGCCTCCATGCGGGGGACGCCCTTTGCCACCTCCTCGACCGCGAAGTCGACGAGCATGATGGCGTTCTTGGTGACGATGCCCATGAGCATCAACAGGCCGATGTAGACCGGCATGCTGATGGGGTTGCTGGTGGCGAGCAGCGCCAGCACCACGCCGCCGAACGACAAGGGCAGCGACAGCAGGATGGTCACCGGCTGGGCGACGCTGCCGAACAACAGGATCAGCACGCCGAACACGATCATCAGCCCGGTGCCCATGGCGGTGATGAAGCCGACTGCCACCTCGTCCTGGATTTCAGCGTCGCCGGACGGCTGCAGCCGGACGCTCGGCGGCAGCTTCTGCTCCTCGACCACCTTGACGAAGGTCTCACGCGCGCTCGACAGCGCGTAGCGGGACACGAGGTCCACGCCGATGACGGCGCGGCGCTGACGGTCGAAGCGGTCAATCGAACTCGGGCCGCGCCCGAAGGAAACGTCCGCGATCGCCGCGAGCGGGATAGAGCGCCCGTCGGCGCTGGTCACGCGCAGGTTCTGCAGCCGCAGCATGTCGGCCCGCGCGCTCTCCTCGATTTGCACGCGGATGGGCACGAGGCGGTCGCCGGCGTTGTACTTGGCGAGGTTCGCGTCGATGTCGCCGATGGTCGCCACGCGGATGGTCTCGGCAATCTGGCTCGGGGCCACGCCGAGCCGGGCCGCGGCGTCGAACTTCGGCATCACGCGCAGCTCGGGCCGGTCGATGGCGGCCGTCGTGGCGACGTTATGAAAGCCGGGCACGCGGCGCAGCGCACCCTCGAGTTTGCCGACGGCGGCAGCCAGCGCATCGCCGTCGTTCGACAGCATCGAGAACGACAGCTCGCGCTCGCCGCGCTCGTTCACGTACCAGGCGCGCGTGTCGGGCACGTCAGCGAGCTTGTTGGCGATGATGGTCTTCAAGCGTTTCTGCGGCAGCGTCCGCTCGGTCTTCGGCGCGAGATGCACGAACAGCGACGCCTTGCGGATCTCGAGCCCGCCCGTCGGGGTGGTGCCGCCGAGCACGAACACGCTGCGCACCTCGGGGATGGTCTTCAGGATGTCGACCATGTGGTCGGTGGTGTCGCGCGTGTTCTGCAGCGTGGCGCCTGGTGGCAGCTCGACGGAGACGACGATGCGCGAGGTGTCCTCGTCGGGGAGGAAGCCGGTGGGCAACAGCGTCGTCGCGTAGATCGAGCCGGCGAACAGCCCGAGACCCGCGAACAGTGTCAGGTAGCGCACCTTCAAGGTGCCGCGCAGGAAGGCGAGGTAGCCGCGCATGATGAGGCCGCCGCCTTCGTGCTTCTCGGGTACCGGCCGCAGGAAGTAGGCGGCCATCATCGGCGTGATGAGGCGCGCGACCAGGAGCGAGAAGAGGACGGCGACCGCGACGGTGAGGCCGAACTGCTTGAAGTATTGCCCGGCGATGCCGCCCATGAACGACACCGGCGAGAAGATGGCGACGATGGTGAGCGAGATGGCGATGACGGCAAGACCGATCTCGTCGGCGGCCTCGAGCGCCGCGCGGTAGGGCGATTTGCCGGTGCGCATGTGGCGCACGATGTTCTCGATCTCGACGATGGCATCGTCGACGAGAATGCCGGTGACGAGCGTGATGCCGAGCAGGCTGACGAGGTTGAGCGAGAAGCCCAAGGCCGACATCGCCCAGAAGGTGGGAATGGCGGACAAGGGCAGCGCGATGGCGGAGATCAGCGTCGCGCGGATGTTGCGCAGGAACAGCAGCACCACGAGCACGGCCAAGGCCGCGCCCTCGATCAACGTCTCGAGCGCGGAGGCGTAATTGCCGCGCGTGTAGGCGACGGCATCGTCCACCTTCGTGAGCTTCACGTCGGGGTAGGCCGTCTGCAGCTCGGCGAGCTTCTTGTTGACGACGTCGGCGACCGACAGCTCGCTCTCGCCCTTGGAGCGGAACACGCTGAAAGTGACGACCGGCTGCTCGTCGAGGCGGGCGAACGACCGCTGCTCGCTCGCATCGTCGATGACGCGGCCGAGCGCGTTGAGGCGGATCTCGCGCCCGCCGGGCAGCACGATCTTGGTCTCGGCAAGGTCCTCGACGCGGCGCGCGCCGGCGAGCGTGCGGATGGCTTGCTCCTGGCCGCCGACCTCGCCGCGGCCGCCGCCCAAGTCGACGTTCGTCGCCCGTACCTGCGCGTTGACCTCGGCCGCCGTGATGCCGAGCGCGAGCAGGCGGTCGGGGTCGAGCAGCACGCGGATCTCGCGGTCGACGCCGCCGTAGCGCTCCACGCGGCCGACGCCCTTCAAGCCCTGCAGCTGCCGCTTGATGACGTCATCGACGTGCCAGGAGAGCCGCTCCAGCGTCCAGCCCGGCGCAGAGGCGGCAAACGTGATGATCGACTGGCCCTCGACGTCGATGCGCCGCACGATCGGCTCGTCGATGTTGCGCGGCAGCTGCGGCCGGATCTTGTCGATGGCGTCCTTGACGTCGTTGAGCGCGCGGTCCTGGTTGATCTCCAGGCGGAACTCTATGACCGTCACCGAGGAGCCGTCGGTGATGGTCGAGGCGATGTGCTTGACGCCGGTGATATTGGCGACGGCGTCCTCGACCAGCTTCGTCACCTGGCTCTCGAGCTCGGTCGGCGCCGCGCCCGATTGCGTCACCGTGATGGAGACGACAGGCACGTCGATGTTGGGGAAGCGCGTCACCGGCAGCTTCAAAAAGCTCATCGTGCCAAGCAGCGTGAGCACGGCGAACAGCACGACTGCGGGGACGGGCCTGCGGATCGACCAGGCCGAGACGTTGATGCGCATCAGCGGGCCTCGCTGATCTTGGCATCCGGCACGATCGCGCGCACGGCGTCGCCATCGCGCAGGAACGTGCCCGCCTTGGCGACGACAATGTCGCCGACTGTCAGCCCCTCACGCACCTCGATGCGGCCGTTGGAAACAAGGCCGGTCTTGATGTTGGTGCGCGCGACGTGGCCGTCGCGGACCACCTGGACGAATGCGCCTTCGGTGTCAAAGATCACGGCCGAGGAGGGAACGGCTAGGCCGTGCGCGGTGGCGGTATCGACGGTGCCGCGGGCGAAGCTGCCGATGTGCAGGCGCGGGTCATCGCCGAGAAAGATGCGCACGCGTCCGAGCCGCGTCGTCTTATCGACCTCGGGAGTGACGAGGCGCACGGTGCCCGACACATCCCCCACCCCGGCGACATTGATTTTGGCCTTTTGGCCCGCGCACACTTTTGTCAGCTCGGTTTCGATCACCTCGGCGTCGAGCTCGACCTCGCCGCGCAGGACGATACGGAACAGAGGCTCCGCCACGCCGGAAGCCATGCCGCCGATACGCGCCGTGCGCCGGCTGACGAGGCCGTCGGCGGGAGCCGTCACCTGAGTATTGTCGCGCCGCCATTGAAGCTCGCGCCGCTGCGCCTCGACCTGCGCCTTCTCTGCCTCGGCGAGCTTCAAGCCATCGCGCGCGGCGACGAGCTGCGCTTCCGAGGTCTTGGCCGCGGCCTCGCGCTCGTCATAGGTGCTGGCCGACAGGTAGCCCGAGCTCTTGAGCGGCTTGGCGCGGTCGAAGGAGGCGTTGGCCTCGCTGGCGCGCGCCTCCGCCTCCGAGATCGCGCTCTTGGCCTTGGAGATGGCGGCATCCGCGCGCGCGAGCGAGGCATCATTCTGCGCCAGCTGGGCGTCGAGCGACTCCTGCACGAGCGTCGCCAGCACGTCGCCCTTCTTCACGCGGTCGCCGACGTCGACCTTGAGATCGAGGACGCGAAAGCCCTCGACCTCGGGAGCGACGAGGATCTCCTCGCGCGGAACGAGCGATCCCGACACGGCAACCGTCTCGGTGAAGTCGGCATCGGCGACCTTGACGACGGACACCGCAGGCGGCTCGGCGAGCGTCGTGTCGCTGGTTCCATTGAGGTTGCGCGCCTCGCGCATGCGCTCGATGGCGATGATGTAGGGCGAAAGATGCGGCCCGAGTATCGGCGCAACGAGGACGCCGGCCACGAACAGCCCCAGCATGACGAGCCCGGTGAGAACGCGTTTCATCGCCGCGGCTCCGTCGACTTTTCATCTGCGGCGGGCGTCGGCAGCGGATTGAGCAGCTTGCCGATGAGCGCCATCACCGCCGGCATGACGCTCCTGGTGTCGAAGTCGGGGTCGATCGCGCGGCGCAAGAACATGCCGTCGCCGATCATGGAGAAGAGCTTGGCCACCGTCGGGATGTCGAGGCCGGGGGCGATGCGCCCCTCCTGCGCGAGGCGGCGGAACAGCTTCTCGAAGCTATCGAGCACGAAGCGGTCGACCGAGCGGTAGATGGCGCCGACCTTCGGATTGCGCGTCGACTCGAGCGCGACCTCCATGCCCATGGTGTGCTTGTGGGCGGGCTCCTCCGTGAGGTAGCGCTCACCCAGGCTCGCGAGCGCCGTCATGAAGTCGGGCGCAGCGGAGAGCTCGGCGAAGCGCTCGGCGAACTCGGCGCGGTCGCGCTCGGCGATGCCGGCGATCAGATCCTCCTTGGAGGCGAAGTAGACGTAGAGCGCGCCCGGGCTGATCGCGGCCTCCTTGCAGATGTCCTGCATGGTCGTGCGGTGGAAGCCTGAGCGCGCAAAGCAGAGCTCGGCCGCGTCGAGGATGTGCTCGCGGCGGGCGCGTTGCGTGGCGGGCTTCAGCTTGGGCATGGAGCGGCGTAACGGCGAGTGAGCTTTAGTCTCGTTTGGGCAAAAAACAAAACGAATGATCGTTTTGTTTACATGGCATCGTGGCGCGGTCAAGGCATGAGTAGCCCGCACGGCAGCGCCCGCTGTCACGTTCGGAACATGCAGAGATGTGCATGGGTTTTTCAGCCGCCTTCAGGGGCTGTTTAGCCTTTTTTAGGCGAGTTTTCGGCGCTGTTTCCAGCCCTTTAGCGGCTCAGTACTGCATCAGCCAGCACAGCGTCGCATAGGGGTCGCGCATGTTGTTCGCGTCCTCGAAGAAGCGGCCGGCGAAGCCGCCCGCGAGCGAGATCTCGCCGCCGTGCCAGGCGTAACGGACGAACAATCCGCCGCGCGCCTCCTTGTCGAGCTCGTTGCCGTCCACGCGGGCCTCGACCCCCACCGAGAAATCATCGAACAGGCGGTATCCGGTGCGCAGGCGCCCCCCGTAGGTCTCATGCGCGCTGGTCCAAGCGGCGTCGAGAGAGGACCACGCGCTCTCCCCCATGTTGAGCCAGAGCTCGACCACGCCTTTGGGGCCGAAGGCGAGGCCCTGCACGGGATTCTGCGGATCGAAGGGGTGCACCTCGTGGTCGATGGCGGAGACGCCGACGAAGGCCTTCGCGGTGAGCGGGCCCAAGCGCTCGAGATAGCCGAC
The DNA here is from genome assembly GCA_035517115.1 of Hyphomicrobium sp. Taxonomy (GTDB): domain Bacteria; phylum Pseudomonadota; class Alphaproteobacteria; order Rhizobiales; family Hyphomicrobiaceae; genus Hyphomicrobium_A. The sequence goes on along the minus strand of DATIZL010000056.1, from coordinate 4,232 downwards.
GAGTGCATCGACGAATCCGGTCTGTGCCGAGAACGACTGCTCCTGCGCGTTGCGCTCCCCGGTGTAGCTGTATTGGCCGTAGCCGGTCGCCGCACGCAGGCGCAGCCCGTTCGAGAACATGTCGCTGTAAGGGGCGATGGTCGCGCCGGAATAGGCGAGCCAAACGTGACTCGAGGCATCGACGCCCGCCCATACCTCGCGCCAGCCGTACGGCTCCGGCGGATCGGCCCATGCTGAGGTTGAAAAAAGGATCGGCACTGCCGCGGCGAAGCCTGCGCACAGGCACGCTACGGCCGAACCCACGCAGCTGCAGGTGCTGTCCTAGGACAGTACCCAGCTGCGGTTGCCTCCCCCCAGCATGTACAAATAAAGAACAAACGCATAACAGCTTCGCGTCTAACGCGCGAATTACTCAGATAGGCAGTAAAGTCGCATACACAGTCAAGCGAATAAAGTGCATTTGCAAGTCGAGGGGACCCAAACGAGACTGGGCGGCGCCTTCCCTAGCGCTCCGAAGATTCGATGCGGCGTCAACGGCCAACGGCGCCAAGTGCACGCCAAATCGAACTTAGTTGTGCATTCCCTAACAAGGTCGTCATTGTTCGGCCGGTATACGGTGCTAGTATTTTAACTATAGGGTTCCATACCCTCAACGGAGACGGCCCCCCAGCCCCGGCTCCCCCGCCGCTGCAATCGGCCGTCCAACTAGGGAGACGTGCAATGGTTGCTGCCACATCACGTGCTCAGGCGAACGGTAAGACCCCTATCCAAAGCTTCTTCAACATGTACTTCAGCGGGCTCGAGGCCTTCGGGCAGGCCTACGATCCGTTCACGAAGGGACTGGCGCGCGCCCAGCTCGAGTTCATGGGGCATTGGAACCGCCGCGCTCAGGCCTACCTCGACATCCCAAACCGGCTTGCTCAGTGCCGCACGCCGCAGGATCTCGTCAACGAGCAGTTGAGGTTCTGGCGCACGGCCTATGAGGACTATGCGGGAAGCGTCGGCCGCGTGACGGAGGCGTTGTCCTCGTTCGCGCTTCCCCACCTCGCGCTGGGCGACGATTCAGGGACCGGCCGCGACTACATCTCTTTCTCCGAGCCCGAAGAGCAGCGCAGCCAGCGTAGTCGCGACCGCAAGGCCGCCTGACCGCCGCCATGAGGACAAGCAATTTTGAAGGTGCGCGGCCCCCGCGTGCGCCGTCTTCGCGCGTCCGCGTTAGTCCCCGCCTCGAGGGCTAGCCCCGAGCCCTTACTTGAGCTCGTCCAGAGCTTCTTTGAAGCCGGCGAGCGATATCGGGATGCCGATGCCCGCCTCCTCCGTCTGAAAGATGATGAAGATCGCCGTCTTCCCGGTCTTGAGCTGCTCCACCAGCTGGTCGTCGACGACAACCTGCGCATAGCAAGCGAACGTGTGGCAGCGCTGGAACGGCGCGTGCCCGACATCCTTGTCGTCGATTTTGAGCCCCAGCCCCGGCGGCAAGAGGATGCCCAGCGGGGCAAAGACGCGAAGCACGCGGGTGCCGTTCGAGAACCGTTGGAAATAGACGGTGAGCCCGATGTTGTCGCGATCCTCCGCGGTGACGCTCTGCACGAGCGCGCACACCCCGTTCTTGGCTCCGGGTGGGGGATCCTTACACACCACTTGCCAGGCACCGTGCTGGGACTTGACGGTTCCCTCCTGCGCGCTCGAGCGCTCGACCGAGCCAGCGAGGAGCAACGCGGAGAGGAGGAGCAACGCTCGCACGGAGTGGGCGCGCAGCGCGCTAGCCGCGTGTGCGCTGCAGCGGAGGCGTCGAGTTGATGGGCGGTGAGGTCTCAAATGCACGCCGATGTTCCTCAAGGCTTGCGGTTGCGGCGGCTTGCCGGCGCTGAGCGCCGAGGCTTTCAAAGAACCTCGCATGGGTCTTGAGTCTTACCGGAATCGGGCAAAAGTCGGTACGAAGGCCGCAGCCGCAATCGCTGACCTGCGCCAGTATTCCAACATGGTTTCAACGCGTGGAAATGCCGCATAATGCTTGACTTGAGGCATGGAAGGCGATTGTGCTCTCTAGGCAAGAAGGGGAGCTGCGTCTTGCGTTAGGGATGAGGGGAAATTGCGCGCTGGCCACCGGCCAACAAACCCTGAACTGAGCTGAACTAATAAAGCGCGCGGAGCCCATCGGTTGGGGAGGTCTCGGCCAACGAGCCGAGCAGTACTGGGAGCGGATGAATGTTGAGACGACTGCTTTGCTCGGCGCCTGCCGCAGCATTTGCTTTTCTGTTGTGGGCCAACTCTGCCGCGTGGGCGGGAATGGGTCAGCCCTCTCCGGGTGAAATCGGTCTCCAAGACGCCGCGACCCCGGTCGCGCAGGAACTTCACCGGATGTTCGATTTCGTCAACATCATCATTGTTGCCATAGCGGCGTTTGTACTGCTGCTGCTTTTGTACGTCGTGTATCGCTTCAACGAGCGCTCCAACCCGACGCCCTCCAAGGTCACGCACAACACGCTGCTCGAGGTGACCTGGACCGTGGTGCCGATCCTGATCCTGGTCGCCATCGCCATTCCCTCCTTCCGCCTGCTGCATCTCCAGTACAGCTATCCCAAGGCTGATATTACGCTCAAAGCCACCGGCTACACCTGGTACTGGGAGCACGGCTATCCTGAACTCGGCTTCTCCTTCGAGACCCGCATCCTCGACGACGAGGAGCGCCAGGCCCTGATCGACCAGCACATCCCCGCCCCGCGCAACCTCGCGGTCGACAACGAGGTGCTCGTGCCGGTCAACAAGGTCGTCAACGTGCTAGTCACGGCCGCGCCCGACGGCGTGATCCACGACTGGAAGATCCCATCCTTCGGTTCGATGGTCGACGCTGTGCCCGGCCGCATCACCACGACCTGGTTCAAGCCTCTGGTCGAGGGCGTCTTCTACGGCCAGTGCTCGGAGCTCTGCGGCAAGGACCACTCGCGCATGCCGATCGCGGTGCGCGTCGTGAAGGAGGAAGTGTTCAACGCCTGGGTCGACGCGATGAAAGCCGCCGAGGCGGCCGGTAAGGACGCCGCTGCCGAGCAGGACAAGGAAAAGCGCAAAGAGAAGCTCAAGCAGAAACGCGAGCTCTTGGAGAAGGCCAAGGGCATCGTGCATCAGGCCGCGCTCGATCAGGCTGGCGTGCACGCGGTTGCTGCGGCTGACGTCAACAAGGCCCAATAAAGGGCAGGGGCGGTCGGCCTACGACAAGGAAACGCAAATCCTCGCCACCGGACGATACCGGCAACAACACACACCAATCTGGCTCACAGGGCGAACGAACAATGGGTAGCACGGCAGACACGGCGCACGCACACGACCACACGCCATCCGGCATCGGGCGGTGGCTGTTCTCGACGAACCACAAGGACATCGGCACGATGTACTTGGTGTTCGCCATCATCGGCGGTCTCATCGGCGGCGCGCTTTCGGTCGCCATGCGGCTCGAGCTGCAGGAGCCTGGTCTGCAGTACTTCGCCGACGGTCACATGTACAACGTGTTCGTCACTGGCCACGGCCTGATCATGGTGTTCTTCATGGTCATGCCCGCCATGATCGGCGGCTTCGGCAACTGGATCGTGCCACTGCAGATCGGTGCGCCGGACATGGCCTTCCCGCGCATGAACAACATCTCGTTCTGGCTGCTGCCCGTCGCGCTGACGCTGCTTTTGACCTCGCTATTCGTCGAAGGTCCCGCGGGCGGCCTCGGCGTCGGCGCCGGCTGGACGGTCTACGCGCCGCTCTCGACCACCGGCCATCCCGGCCCCGCCATGGACTTCGCGATCCTCTCGCTGCACCTCGCGGGCGCCTCCTCGATCCTCGGCGCGATCAACTTCATCACCACCATCTTCAACATGCGCGCGCCGGGCATGACGCTGCACAAGATGCCCCTGTTCGTCTGGTCCGTGCTCGTGACAGCGTTCCTGCTGCTCTTGTCGCTGCCGGTGCTCGCGGGCGCCATCACGATGCTGCTGACCGACCGCAACTTCGGCACCTCGTTCTTCAATCCGCAGGGCGGCGGCGATCCGCTGCTCTACCAGCACCTGTTCTGGTTCTTCGGGCACCCCGAGGTCTACATCCTCATCCTGCCCGGCTTCGGCATGATCAGCCACGTGGTGTCGACCTTCTCCAAGAAGCCGGTGTTCGGCTATCTCGGCATGGCCTACGCCATGGTCGCCATCGGGCTCGTCGGCTTCATCGTGTGGGCGCACCACATGTACGCGGCC
>DATIZL010000055.1:0-5611 GCA_035517115.1 Hyphomicrobium sp. | reverse complement strand
AAAACGCAGGCGCGGCGCTCCGGTTCCGCGGCAACCCAGAAAAATTGCTCCGCGGCTTGCGGCGGTCCCGCCGCGGTCATACGCGGAGCCGTGAAAATCCATTATCGAATGAACTTGAGATTCTCGCCCGAGCCGACGCATCCCGCTCGAGCTTCGCCGGCCACCGGATCCCCGGAAACTGTGTCGGAGCCGCCGGAAAAGGTGCGATCTTGTTGCTGGTGCCCAGAAGAGGACTCGAACCTCCACGCCTCGCGGCGCTAGTACCTGAAACTAGTGCGTCTACCAATTCCGCCATCTGGGCACGAACGCGATGAGTTAGTGGCCACCGGCGCCCTTGTCAATTAGCCCGCCGCCGCTTCACAGCCGCCATGGCGCTCGTGTATTCCTTGAGGCCTCACGCAAGGTTGCAGGCACAGGGGCTGGCGATGGCGGATCGTCTCGACGACCAGGGTTTGGCGACTGTTTTTGGCGGCTCGGGCTTCATCGGCCGCTATACGGTGGCGGCGCTTGCCAAGCAAGGCTGGCGCATACGCGCCGCCGAGCGGCGCCCCGATCTCGCCGGCTTTCTGCAGCCTGCGGGCCGCGTCGGCCAAGTCTTTCCGGTGCAGGCGAACGTCCGCTACCCCGACTCGGTCGCGCGCGCGATCGAGGGCGCGAAGGCCGTCGTCAACGCCGTCGGCGTGCTGACGAGCAGCGGGCGGCAGAGCTTCCGCGCGATCCACGTGGAGGGTGCGCGCGCGATCGCCAAGGCGGCGCGGGAGCAGGGCGCCGAGCGGCTCGTGCACATCTCCGCCATCGGCGCCGACCGCAAGGCCCGCTCGCGCTACGCCCGCTCCAAGGGCGAGGGCGAGGCCGCCGTGCTGGCGGAGTTTCCCGACGCCATCATCCTGCGGCCCTCGGTCGTGTTCGGCCCGGAGGACGAGTTCTTCAACCGCTTCGCCGCGATGGCGCGCATGTCGCCGCTGCTGCCGCTGATCGGCGGCGGCAAGACCAAGTTCCAGCCGGTGTTCGTCGGCGATGTCGCCGCGGCGATCGCCGCATGCCTCGCGGGGAAGGGCAAGCCCGGGACCGTCTACGAGATCGGCGGTCCGGAGGTGCTGACCTTCCGCGAGATCCTCACCCTCGTGCAGGAATGGACCGACCGCGAGCGCGGCTTCGCGCGCATGCCTTTCTGGCTCGCCAAGCTGCAGGCGCTGCTCACCTCGCCGCTGCCCAACAGCCTGCGCCCCTTGACCTACGATCAAGTGCTGCTGCTGCAGAAGCCCAACGTCGTCAGCGAGGCGGCAAAGACGGAGCACCGCACGCTGGCCGATCTCGGCATCGCGGCCCCGCACGGTGTGGCGGCCATCGTGCCGACGTACCTCGAGCGCTTCCGCCCGCGCGGCCAGTTCGCCCACTATCGCAGCTAGGCAGCGGCGCTTAGGCTGCAAACGAAAAGGCCCCGGCAACGCCGGGGCCTCTCTCTGAGGGTATCGGTTGCGCGGCCGCCCCTAGTGCACGCTGGCGATCTCCAAGTCGTCGTCGATGGCGTGGCCGATGGCCGCCTGCTTGGTGTCGGTCAGCGCCAAGGGCGTGCCGTCCGCGGCATGCAGCGAGAACAGGTTGATGCCTTGCGGCAGCCCCTCGATGGCGGGAAACATGCGGCTCGCTTCGTCCGAGGTGAGCGTCTTGATGTAAGCGACAGCGCCGCCGCCAAGCGTCGCGAGCTCGCTCTCGGTGATGAATTTCCGGCGATGCGTTGCCTTGTCACTTTCGGTCATGACGCAACTCCTTCTTCAGGCCGAGCCCAGTGCTTCTGTCCGCGGCGCGGGACCCTAGTGCCGCGGGCGCCGTACCGTTCGGCAGCCTCTCTATGCAAACGCTCACGCGTGCGATTTTCTGTCGTTGATCTCGATCATCCGCACTGAGCGCTCGGGCTCGAGACGCCGCAGGTCGATAGCCAGAAGCCCGTTCGCAAGCTCCGCGGACTTTACCTCGATTCCATCGGCGAGCACGAATGTGCGGCTGAACTGACGGGCAGCAATGCCACGGTAAAGAAATTCTCTCGATTTATCCTCTTGCTGCTTTCCGCGCACGGTGAGCTGGCAGTCCTCCAACGAGATTTCGAGCTGATTGCGGGTGAAGCCGGCGACCGCAAGCGTGATGCGCAAGAGCTCGCCCGAACCGTTCTCCCCCTTGATGCGTTCGACGTTATAGGGGGGATAGCCGTCGCCGCCCTTGGTCGCGCGGTCGATCAGACGTTCAATCTCGTCGAACCCTAAGAGGAGAGGGTTCGAAAGCAGCGGCATGCGCGACATGCGTCGAAAGCCCTTGTCCAGAAGCGACCTTCTCGTTACGGCAGATCCCTAGCCGGCGTCTGCCTGCCTAACCCCGCTTGTGCAGGCGCCAGGCTTTGCCGATCAGATATGGCGATGGTTGCCCACAATTCAAGCATCGGCAGCGGCCGCCCACCGATTGTTGTGCCCGTGTGCCGCGCCCCTAACTGACCGTAGGCGCGCGCAAATCACCCCTGCGGTATTGTCACAGATGAACGCCTTGTCATTTGACAAGGCGGGCGGACTGCCGAGAAGTGGCCCGTGCGGTGTTCGCGGGCAGGCCTTGAGCGCGCTTCCCGGCCGATAGCTATCCTTGAGGGTTCGAGGCGGTTACCGGCCATGGCGGTGCAGGATCTGGGCAGGGCCACCCGCGGGCCAACCTGATCGGGGTTTTGATCGAATGCACACGCTCGGCCTCCGCCGCCTCTCAACCTTGTCCATGGCATTAACGATGCTCGCATCTGCGCTTCCCGTCTCCACTGCCCGCGCCGAGCCGCGCGCGGCCGAGTTCACGCTGTCGAACGGCATGCAGGTGGTCGTCATCCCCGACCACCGGGCCCCCGTCGTCACGCACATGGTCTGGTACAAGGTAGGCGCCGCCGACGAGCCCAAGGGCGTCTCCGGCATCGCCCACTTTCTCGAGCACCTGATGTTCAAGTCGACCGACAAGATCCCGGTCGGCGAGTTCTCCAAGATCATCTCGCGGCTGGGCGGCCAAGACAACGCCTTCACCGGCCAAGACGTGACCTCCTACCATCAGCGCATCGCCAAGGAGCGCCTCGGCACCGTCATGGAGATGGAGGCCGACCGCATGCAGCACCTGCGGCTGACCCCCGATGAGGTCGCGACCGAGCGCCAGGTGATCCTGGAGGAGCGCCGCTCGCGCATCGACAACAACCCGACCGCCCTGCTCGATGAGCAGATGAACGCGGCGCTCTACCTTTCCCATCCCTACGGCATCCCGGTCATCGGCTGGGAGCACGAGATGGCGAAGCTCTCGCGCGAGGACGCGCTGCACTTCTATAAGCGCTACTATGCGCCCAACAACGCGATCCTCGTCGTGGCCGGCGACGTCACGCCGGAGGAGGTGAAGCGGCTCGCCGAGGAGACCTACGGCAAGGTGCCCGCCAATCCGAGCGTCGATCGGCGCCAGCGGCCCACGGACCCGCCCTACATCGCCTCCCGGCGCCTCGAGCTCAAGGACCCGCGCGCCGGCAACGCGTCGTTCCACCGCTACTATGTCGCGCCGAGCTACGCGACGGCGAAGCCGGGCGAGGCGGAGGCCCTCGACCTATTGATGAAGATTCTCGCTGACGGCTCGACCAGCCGCCTCTACCGCAAGCTCGTCGTCGAGGACAAGCTCGCCGCCACCACGGGTGGCGACTACTCGGGCTGGGGGCTCGACGGCGGCGCGGTATCGCTCTACGCGGTCGCCGCCGGCAACAACGGCCTCGACAAGATCGAAGCCTCCGTCGACGGCGTCCTCGACGACATCCGCAACAACGGTGTCACCGAGGTGGAGCTCGCGCGCGCCAAGAAATCACTGCTCGCCGACTACATCTATGAGAGCGACAACCAGGCGAGCCTCGCCCGCCGCTACGGCTGGGCCGTCGCCGTCGGCCGCTCGGTCAAGGACATCGAGGACTGGCCGCAGGCAATCGCCAAGGTCATGGTCAACGACGTCAAGCAGGCCGCCGACGACTACCTCGATCTCCGCCGCTCGGTGACCGGATACCTCGTTCCCGACGAAGCCGGGGGCGAGGGGCAACGTATCGAGCGGCCGGTCGCCCAGTCCCTTCGTGAAACCCGATAAGCGAAAGCATCATGGTCCTTGAAAACCTCTTGCGCGCTAGGCTCGGCCGGGCCATGTGGGCCCCGTTAGCCGCCGTGGTTGCCCTCGTTGCCACCTCAAGCTCGCCCGCAAACGCCATGAAAATTCAGACCATCAAAAGCCCCGGCGGCATCGAAGCCTGGCTTGTCGAAGAGCACTCGGTGCCGATGATGGCGATGCGCTTTGCCTTCGACGGCGGCAGCTCGCAGGACCCGGCCGGCAAGGAGGGTCTCGCCAACTTCGTCACCGCCATGCTGGACGAGGGCGCGGGCGAGCTTTCCTCGCGCGAGTACCAGGAGCGCATGGAGGATCTCTCCATGCGCATGAGCTACGAGGAGGCGAAAGACGCCTTTTACGGGAACTTCGAGACCCTGACGGCGAACCGGGACGAGTCGGTGAAGCTCTTGAAGCTCGCGCTGAACAAGCCGCGCTTCGACGCCGACGCGGTCGACCGCATCCGCCAGCAGCTCCTCGCCGCGCTCGTCTACGCGGCGCGCGACCCCGACAAGGTGGCACAGAACGAGTGGTACGCGCTGGCCTTCAAGGGCCACCCCTATGCGCGCCCCGCCAACGGCACCGAGCAGACCGTCGCCACGATCACGGGCGACGATCTCGAGGGCTACCGCAAGCGCATCTTCGCCAAGGACACCCTCAAGGTCGTCGCCGTCGGCGATATCGACGCCGGCCAGCTCGGGCGCCTGCTGGACGAGGTCTTCGGCGACTTGCCCGCCAAGGCGGAGCTAACCCCCGTCTCCAAGACGGCTCCCGTCACCGGCGGCAGGCAGGAAGTGATCGAGATGAACGTGCCGCAATCGGTCGCGGTGTTCGGGCTCGGCGCCATGCCGCGCAAGGATCCCGACTTCATTCCCGCCTTCGTGCTCAACCAGATCCTCGGCGGCGGCGGCTTCGCCTCGATACTCATGGAGGAGGTGCGCGAGAAGCGCGGCCTTGCCTACTCCGTCTACACCTACGTCTATCCCTACCAGCACGCCTCGATCTTCTCGGGCGGCGTGGCCACGCGCAATGACGCCATGGGCCAGTCGCTCGACGTGATCCGCGACGAGCTGAAGAAGATGGCCGAGGAGGGGCCGAGCCAGGAGGACCTTGACAACGCCAAGAACTATCTCATCGGCTCCTATCCGCTGCGCTTCGACACCAACGCCAAGATCGCCACGCAGCTCTTAGGTCTCAAGATGGACGGTTTCGGGCCCGACTACGTCGAGAACCGCAACGCCATGATCGCCGCCGTCACCCTCGACGACATGAAACGCGTCGCCAAGCACCTGCTCGAGACCCGGAACCTCATCGTGACCATTGTGGGTAAGCCGGCGCTCGGGCCGGTCGCTGCCGCCCCCGCCAAAAAGGGCTAGAGTTACGGCCACCCGCGGGCCTTATGAGCGGCTGGCTCGCGCTAGGAGGTTCGCCATGGCCGACAAACCGATGCCTACGAGCGAGGAAGGCTGGC
>DATIZL010000054.1:0-9603 GCA_035517115.1 Hyphomicrobium sp. | reverse complement strand
ACGCTCGCCGATATGGCCCGCGGCGGCACGCGCATCCCCGATCAGGCCGCGACACATGACCGCCCCGATACCTTCGGCGGCGTGTGCCGCGACATTTGCCCGGAGACGATTGTCGCCGCCGCCCGGCTCGGCTTCTACCCGATGGCGCACGTGGGCCCGCTCAAATGGTGGACCAAGGCTGAGCGCCTGGTGCTGTTCCTGCCCGAGCGGCACGTGCCGAAGACCATGCGGCCGGTCCTGCGCAAGACGCCCTGGCGCGTCACCTTCGACACCGCCTTCGACGAGGTGATCAAGGCCTGCGCCGCCCCACGCTCAAATCGCGCCCATACGCTGACCTGGATCACGCCGCAGATTATGCGGCTTTACGCCGAGCTGCATGATCAGGGCCACGCGCATTCCGTCGAGGTGTGGAGCGAGGACGGCCGGCTCATCGGCGGCAGCTACGGACTCGCGGTGGGGCGCATCTTCGTCACCGAGTCGCTGTTCTTCCGTGAATCGAATGCGTCCAAGGTCGCCCAGCACGTGCTCAATCATCATCTCGCCGAGTGGGGCTACGTCCTCAACGACAGCAAGGTGTGGAGCGGCCTGATGGAGGCGATGGGCTCCCGCTTCATCCCGCGCGCCGAGTACGAGCGGCTGCTCGCAGAGCATGCGCACGCCGGCGGGCGCCCAGGACCGTGGACGGTCGAGGCCGGTCCCGCCGCCATCGTCGCGTAAGCGCGGGTTGGGCCGAGCTCAGGTCTGCAGGAGCCCGCTTGCGAGCAGGACCTTCGTCGTCACCAGTCCGACGCCGTACATGAGCCAGAAGCTCAGCTGGTAGGAGCTGGTCGCGGCGATCACGTAGAGCACGACCGCCTTCCACAGCGGCAGCCGCCAGAAGCGCTGGTGGATCGCTATGAAGTAGGCCCACAGCACCAAGGCAAAGGCGGCGGCAAGCAGCGCCGACGGCGTCCACTGCGTAACCGTTCCGAGCGACGACATGCCGGCGACGCCTAGGAGGTGCCGGGTGACGAACTCGTAGGTCGCGTAGATCGGCATCACGAAGCCGAACGCCAGGCAATAGAGCTTGAAATAGGCGCCGAGCGTGCGCGGCTCACGCGCGAAGTAGCGGAAGAGGCCATAGGCGATCAGGAACGTGATCGCGGTGCCGATATAAGCGCCGACCTGCGACAGAATCCGCATCAGAGTCTGCATGCTCTCGCTGACGTGCGCTCCTGGAGCCGCGACGGCGGCACCGAGTAGCGTCGGCAGCATCAACAAGCAGAAGAGCGCGATGCTCGTCAAAATGAACGAGAGGTGCGTGCGGTAGGTCTTGTCCTCCGCAAGCTGCACCGTGCCTTGGATCGGTGCGCTGAGGAGTTGCAGATAGACCGCGGGGAAGCTGCGCCGCGCAAGGCCGAAGAAACCGAGCGCGTGCTCGCGCAGATCCGCGCCGCAGGTGCTGCAGAAGTTGCCGGCCGCCCCCGCGCCGCAGTCGGCGCAGATACCGGCTGTCCGCGGCTCGGCAAAGACAGTCGCGCCCTGGGAGATAGGGAGAATCATTGCGCCTCCGCCGCAAGCTAGCAGCCCGCTCCAGCGGCGGCTCAACGCTGGTTGAGCAAATCCACAGGGACGATGAGGATCCGGCCTAGCTGTTCAACCGCCAGATCTCGAAGTTGAGGGCGGCGGCGAACGTCACCCATAGGAAATAGGGCACGAACAGCAGGCTCGCGGTGCGGCGCACGGGCCACGCCAACCGTATGAACAAGAGGATCATCACCCAGAGCGCAATCATGTCGTAGAGCGCGCGCGTGATCTCCTTCTCGCCGAACATGATCCACGGCCAGGCCGCGTTGAGCGCGAGTTGCACGAGCCAGACCCAGAAGGCGCCCCCGAGACCCTGAGCGCGCCAGACGATCCAGCCCGCCATTGCGATCGTGACGTAGAGGACGGCCCACACCGGCGCGAACAGCCCGTTGGGCGGCGTCCATGCGGGTTTGGTCAGCGCCTCATAGAACGGACCCGGCAGGTGCCGCATGCCCGAGTAGGCCGCGAGGGCGACGAGAGCGAGGAAGACAAGAAGCGCCCAATCGCGCTTCACTGCGCCGCCTCGACCTGCGGGGCCGATTGCTGCGCGGGTTTGGCGACGATGCCGAGCCGCTCGACCGCGGCGGCGAGGATCTGGCCCAGAAGCTCGGAGTAGCGCATGCCCTGGAAGCCGGCCATCAAGTTGCACTTGCCGTCCCAGCACCAGCCCGGATTGGGGTTGACCTCCAAGAGCTTGATCTCGCCCTTGGCGTCGGCGCGGAAGTCGAAGCGCGCGTAATCGCGGCAGCCGAGCCGCTCGAACAGGCGCCCCGAGTGCTCGATCAGCTGTTGCTGCTCGATCTCGGGCAGCTCGGCCTCCTGGTAGCGGATCTGCGTCCAGTAGGCGCTGTCGGGCTCCCACTTCGATTCATAGCCGAGGATCTTCGGCAGCTTCGGATCGAGGCGCGAGTAGTCGACCTCGAGGATCGGCAGCGCGCGCAGACCCTGGTCCGGATTGCCGACGAGCGTCACCGAGTACTCCGGCCCGGTCAGGTACTCCTGCACCAGGATCGGGCGCTTGGGGAACGAGGCGCGCAGGCGCTCGAGGTAGTCGAGCAGCGCCTTCTCGTTTTTGACCACGGCGTCCTTGGTGATGCCCTGCGAGCTGTCCCCGTAGTTCGGCTTCAAGAGCGCCGGGAACACCGAGGGCAGCGTGGCGCCCTGGTCGCCGGGGCGCACGTGCGTCTCGAGCGGCACCGGCACGTCGAGCGTCATGGCGACGGCGCGCACGAGGCCCTTGTCGTAGCAGGCAGCGAGCGCGGACGGCCCGGCCCCCGTATAGGGAAGGCCCAGCGCCTCCAGCATGGCCGGGACGTGCAGCTCCTTGAACGGGTCGTTGTTGAAGCCCTCGTCGCACAGGTTAAACACGAGGTCGGTGTGCAGCTCGGACAAGTCGCGGTCGAGCGTCGTGTGGTTGTCGAGGTAGCGGAAATTGTAGCCCGGCAGCTCCGACAGCGCGTCCTTGAGCCGGCGGATGGTCTCCAGATCCTCGGGATTGAAGGCGCCCCCGCGCTTCACCGCATCTGGGAGGCGCGGGTCGCCCATGACCACCGTCACCTCGAGCTGCTGCACCTTGCCCTTGGGCTTGCGCGTGATCTGCGGCCCGTCGGCGGACAAGAGAAGCCGGCGCGCCATCATGCCGAGGTCCTGGTCGCGGTCGGAGAGGGCTTCGGCGTTGCCGTGATGGCGGATGTTGCGGAAGCCGGTCTGCTCGAGCAGCTTGGCGATGCTGTCACGCGTGTAGAGGCGCTCGGCGTAGAACTGATCGGCGATGACGCCCATCTCGTCGTGCACGATCACCTCGCGCGAGATGAGCCGCTCCCGGTCGCCCGACAGCGAGCGCTCGCGGCAGACGAAGTGATGCTCGTCGATCCACTCCCATGAACGGCGCTCGAAGTGGTCGGCCATGTAGGCGCCGTCCGTTATGTCGAGCACGAGCTGGCCCGAGGGACGCAGGATCTTGCCGACCGCGGCGAGCACCTTCTCGTCGTCCTGCTTGTTGGAGAAGTAGCCGAACGAGTTGCCCATGATGGCAACGCAGTCGAAGCTGTTTTCCGGCAGGCGCGGGTTGCGCGCGTCGCCTTCCTTGAACACCACCTGCAGCTTCTCAAGCTGCGCGCGCTTCTTGGCGAGGCGGATCAGATAGCGCGAGCGGTCGACGCCGGTGACGTTCTTAAATCCGCGGCGCGCGAGCTCGAGACAATGGCGGCCCTGGCCGCAGCACAGATCGAGAATTTGGCTGTAGGGCTGCACGGCGGCGGCCCCGAGGATGAAGTCGACCTCGCGGCGCGTATTCTCCACGTTCTCGACCACGTCGCCGTCGGTCTTGACGTAGAGAGCGTTGAAGAGCTTGCGCCACCACTCGGCGGGGAGGTGTGCCTCGAGGTCCGCGACCGGACCGAGACACGAGCGCGGCGTCGGGCGCTTGGGCCGTTTCGCCTTGGCAGGAGCTGCCATGATGGACAGATGTCCTCAAAGGCCGCGCTCTGGCAGCTCGGGTTCAAACGCCCCCGCCCGCCGGCGATCGGCCGGTGCAAGTGCCGAGGCCCCTCTGGCCTCGATAGTCCGCGAACTTATTTCTCAATTACGACTTTGCAAGAGGCAACTTGCAATTTTCCGCCGCGCCGTTGTCACGTTGGGTTGCGCTCTGTTCCTTGCGCCGACCGCTTCCGCAGCAGCGCGATGAAGAAGCCGTCGGTGCCGTGGCGCAGCGGCGTAAGCTGCAGCATCCTGTCATTTCCGTCGGCCGAGACCGGTGGCTCCGAGCCAAAGCGCGGCCGCCAAGCCTCTGCATAAGGGACGATCGTAAAGTCCGGATGCCCGGCGAGGAAGGCGGCGACCTGATCGCCATTCTCCTCCGGCAGCACCGAGCAGGTCACGTAGGCCAGCGTGCCACCGGGCTTCACGAGGGCGCCCCCTAGCGCCAGGACTTGGCGCTGCTCGGCCTGGCGCTCGGGGATGTTGGCCGGCTTCAGCCGCCATTTCGAATCGGGCTTGCGCCGCCAGGTGCCGGAGCCGGTGCAGGGCGCATCGACGAGCACGAGGTCGAATCGCGGACCGAGCGCCTTGAGCGCCGCCTCCTCGCCCGCCTCCATGATCTGCACGTTGCGCACGCCCGCACGCTTCAGACGCTCAAAAATCGGGCGCAGCTGCCGCTTGTCGGCGTCGTAGGCGTAGATTTGGCCCGTATTCTGCATGCTGGCGGCGAGCGCCAGCGTCTTGCCGCCCGCCCCCGCACATAGGTCTAGCACCTGCTGGCGAGGCGCGGCGCCGGCAAGCAACGCGGCGACCTGCGAGCCCTCGTCCTGCACCTCGAACCAGCCCTTGCCGTGCGCGGTCTCGGCCTCGAGCGCCGGGCTCCTCGCCGCTCCTTCCGGCGCCGGGATGCGCACCCCAACCGGCGATAGCGGGGTCGCGACGGCCCCGTGCTGCTCGAGCGCCTTTAGAAACCTTTCGCGCGTCGCCTTCAGGGTGTTGACCCTCAGGTCGATCGGTGCGCGCGCGCTCAAAGCCGCTCCTTCCTCGGCGGCGGCGGAGCCGAACGCGCGCTGAAACGATGGCAGCAGCCAGTCGGGGATGTCGCCCGCGACTGCGGCCGGTGCGTCGGCGGGTAGCGCGCCCGCAAGCCGTGTCGTCTCCTCGTCGCTGAGAGGGGTGAGCGCGTGCTCCGACCCGTCCGCGGCAGCTGCGACCTCGGCCGCAGTCATCTGATAGGCCCGCGGCGCCGCACCGAGCACGAGCGCGCGCGGGGTATCGGAGCCCATCTGCGCGGCAACCGAGCTCTTACGTCTCAACGCGTCGTAGACGAGGGTGCCAATGGCGGCGCGGTCGCCGGAGCCGGCAAAGCGGTGGTTTTTCCCCCAGTCGGCGAGGGCCGTGGCGGCCGGCCGGTGGCGGCTCAGGATGTCCTCGAGCACCTCGGCGGCGGCTTTCAGCCTGGCGCCAACACGCACCGGCTCAGGCTCCCGCGCTCAGGATGCGGACAGCGAAGGTCATCCACATCGCGATCAGAACCGTAAAACTCGCCGCCATGGCGTAGAAGCGCGATTGCACGTCGTTGCTGCCGGTATGGATATAGGCGTGCACGAGCCGCGCGAGGACGAACACCCAGGCTAGCACCACGAAGACGATGTCATTCGTGCGCGTGATCAGGGTGAACGCGACGAGCACGTAGAAGAGGACGGGGAGCTCGAGCTGGTTGTGAAAGCAGTTGCCGACCTGGGTTACGCGCGCCGGCCAGGCCGGCTCCCGCAGCGCAATGTCCTTGAACGTCACCTCGCGGCTCTTAAGCGCGCCGATGCGGAGCTTCCACATCCAGGCCATGAGGGCAAACGTCAGCGCCACCTGCACGAGGACCGGCAGCAGCAAGCTCGTCACGGACATGGATTGGCCTCTCGGAGGGGTAGCGGCACGAGGTGCCAGCTATAGATCTATCGTCCTTGAGCTAACGCAAGCGCAGATTTGTCTGGGTTCCCGCCTGCGCGGGAATGACGGACTTATCAGCGACGCCGCGCATCATCTTAACGTCATCCCCACGGAGGCGGGGACCCAGGACACCTGAGTTCTAGACGTTGCCCGGGTAGTTCGGGCTCTCGCGCGTGATCAAGACGCCGTGCGCGTGGCTCTCGTGGATCGCCGCTGGGGAGACGCGGATGAACTTCGCCTTCTCCTGCAGGTCGGCGAGGTCCTTCGCGCCGAGATAGCCCATGCCGGCGCGCAAACCCCCGACGAGCTGGTGCAGCACGCCCTCCGTCGGCCCCTTGTAGGGCACCTGCCCTTCGATCCCCTCCGGCACCAGCTTCAAGGTGTCCTTCACCTCCTGCTGGAAATAGCGGTCGGCCGAGCCCCGCGCCATGGCCCCGATCGAGCCCATGCCGCGGTAGGACTTGTAGGTGCGGCCCTGGTAGAAATAGGTCTCGCCCGGCGCCTCGTCGGTGCCGGCAAGCAGCGACCCGATCATCACGCAACTCGCTCCCGCGGCGAGCGCCTTCACGATGTCGCCCGAGTACTTGATGCCGCCATCGGAGATGATGGGCACGCCGTGTTTGGCCGCCTCCTTGGCGCAGTCCATGACGGCGGTGAGCTGGGGGACGCCGACGCCCGCCACGATGCGCGTGGTGCAGATCGAGCCGGGCCCGATGCCGACCTTGACCGCGTCCGCGCCGGCATCGATGAGCGCCTTTGTTCCTTCCGCGGTCGCCACGTTGCCGGCGATCACCTGCACGCGGTTCGACAGCGTCTTGATGCGGCGGACCGCCTCCAAGACGCGCGCGGAGTGACCGTGTGCGGTATCGACGACGATGAGGTCGCAGCCGGCCGCCATCAGAAGCTCGGTGCGCTGCAAGCCCTCCTCGCCGACCGTCGTCGCGGCGGCGACGCGCAGCCGCCCATCGGCGTCCTTGGACGCGTGCGGATGTTTCTGCGCCTTCTCGATGTCCTTCACGGTGATGAGGCCGATGCAGCGGTTCTCGTCGTCGACCACGATCAGCTTTTCGATGCGGTGCTTGTGCAGGAGCCGCTTGGCGTCCTCCTGCGCGACCGAGCGCTTCACCGTGACGAGCCTCTCCTTGGTCATCAGCTCGGAGACGGGCTGGTCGAGGTTGGTCGCAAAGCGCACGTCGCGGTTCGTGAGGATGCCGACGAGGCGCCCCTTGTCGGAGCCGTTCCTCGGCGTCTCGACCACTGGCACGCCGGAGATCGAGTGCTCGGCCATGAGGGCCAAGGCCTCGCGCAGGGAGGCGCTCGGGTGGATGGTGACGGGGTTCAACACGATCCCCGATTCGTACTTCTTGACGAGTGCGACCTGGCGCGCCTGCTCCTCGGGCGCGAGGTTGCGGTGGATGACGCCGATGCCCCCCTCCTGCGCCATGGCGATGGCGAGCCGCGCCTCCGTCACCGTATCCATGGCGGAGGAGATCACCGGGATGTTGAGCGCGATCGAGCGCGTAACGCGGCTCCTTACGTCGGCCTGGCTGGGGAGGATCTCCGAGGCGGCCGGCACGAGGAGGACGTCGTCGAAGGTCAGCGCGACGCCGGAATCCAGGGTGGGCGGGCCTTGAGCCATGCTTCCGCGGTCTCCTTATGACCAGTGGAGCCGGGCGACATGTTCCGGGGCCCGGCGGGAACGATGTCGGCAGCCCTATACCACCCTGGCCCCGGCGAGGGAAGGGACGCGCGCGCTCCTCCACGGGGCGTGACGCCGCGGGGCGCAAGCCCACGTTTCTAACCCAGGAGAATCGGCTGCGCGCGCCGGCTTAAGCCGAGGTGCTCGGCTTGCCGTCCGAGGGCGGGGCTACCGCCGGTCCGGCCGCGCTCGCGACGGCGGGCAGGAACTTTGCCAGCGCGTCCAGCACCTGATCCATCGGAATGCCGAGCGACTTGGCGATCTGCTGCACGTGCTGATCGCCGAGCGCTTTGCGGACCTGGTCTGCCGTGATCGGCAGGTTGTCCTTGTTCTTGTCGAGCCAGGACTGCACCTGCGCCTGGAAACCGGCGTCCTTCAGCTTGACGAGCATCGTCTGCAGGCCCTCGTCGCCCAAAACCTTCTTCATGAGCTCCGGCCATACCGTCTGCTTCGCTTCGCCGACGACGTTTCCAACCGCTTCCTTGAGAGTATCGCTCCAACTCATGGCATCGATCCTTTCCTCGGTTAGCAGCGGGGCCCCGCCTGCGGCCGGCATAACAGTTTTCGCGCCCCGGAAACGTCGCATGCTGACGGTAGCACGAACGCTTCCTTAGCCTTGCTTACGGATTTGTATGCAAGGGCGCCCTTGTTGCGCCCGACGGCGGGCGCCAACATTTGCGCCGGGGAAGAGCAACGCTGGAGGAGACCCTATGACGAGACTTCTGTTGGCTTTGGCGGCGATCTGCCTCGTGGCCGGCACCGCCGCGGCGGACACCTGCAAGGCTCAGTCGGAGGCCAAGAAGCTGCACGGCGCCGCCGAGACGAGCTTCATGACCAAGTGCGAGAAGGACGCGAAGGCCAAGTGCGAGGCCGACGCCAAGGCGAAGAATCTGCACGGTGCAGCCGAGACGAGCTTCACCACCAAGTGCGTGAAGGACGCGACCGGCGTCTAGAACCGGTGGAGACCCAAAGCACTCGGCCGGAGCTCAGAGTTTCGGCTGAGCACTTTCTGTGGCCAGCGTCAAAGATCTGTCAAACTGCTGACAGACAGCGCGTGCCTCAACCAATGCTCGTGCCTGGGAGGGATTTATGCGGGGCATCGCCAGAGCGTTCTTCATATCGGCCCTTGTCTACGGCATGCTGGGGCTGTTGCTCGGCATCCACATGGCCATCGGGCAAGATCGCGCGCAGCTTCCCACGCATGCGCACATCATGGTCATCGGGTGGTTGAGCTTCGCCGTCTTCGGCTTCTTCTATCACTTCTTAGGACAGGCGATGCCGCAGCTTCTCGCCAGTCTGCATTTCTGGGTCGCCGAAGCCTCGCTCATTGTTATCGTCGCCGGCCTCTCGCTCGTCTTTTCGGGCCACACCGAGTTTGAGCCCTTGGCTGCCGTCGGCGCCATCGGCTACGCGGGGTCGTTTGCAGTGTTTGTGGTCGGCGCAATCCTGGCGCTGCGCGCACCCCGCACCTGAGCCGAGTAATCCCCGCGCGGCGAACCGCGCTTATGATCCTCGCAACCCTGCCCACCTGGGACGCATCAGCTGAGCGGCCGACGCGGGGCAGGGCCGGTGCCCGGCTTGAGGCGGTGCGGCCCGTTCGCCGCATCGTCGCGAGGCTCGCTCCCTCAGAGGGCCGGGGCAGGTGACTCGAGGCTGTGCATTTCCCGCAATGGAACGCACGGCAGCCCGTCGCGAGCGGCGCCTCAACTCGAATTCCGGGTTGGCCAAGCGCAGCCGCCCGAGGTCCCGCGAACGACGAGAGCCCGGACTCAGAGTAGCCGGGTGGGACCACAAGGCCCGCTTGCGTATGTGTATCGCGCCCTCGGCCTGCATAGAACACCGCCGCGGGCGCCGAAAGGCTGCCGGCTTAATAATCGGATGGCGGCCGCTCGGCGCCCGCGCTCCCTTTGCTC
>DATIZL010000053.1:0-8666 GCA_035517115.1 Hyphomicrobium sp. | reverse complement strand
GCGGCGCAGGAGTGCAGCGTCAGCGCACCCTCGCTCATCCGCGCCATCAAACTGCTCGAGCTCGAGTTCGGCGGCCCGCTGTTCAATCGCGAGCGCTCGCGGACGCACTTGACCGAGCTCGGCCGCATCGCGCTGCCGCACCTCGAGCAGGTGCTGCAGGAATCGCTCGACGCCAAGCGCAAGGCGCGCGACTTCCTCGATTTGAAGGAGGCGACGCTGAAGCTCGGCATCATGTGCACCATCGCGCCGAGCCAGTTCGTCGAGCTCGTCACGAACTTCCGCGAGCGCTACCCGAACGTCATCCTGCGCATTGTCGACGCCAACGCGCGGCAATTGCAGACCGCGCTGCTCGCCGGCGATCTCGAGGCGGCGATCTACTGCCTGCCCGGCGAGCCCCCGCACGAGCGCACGCACGTCATGCCGCTGTTCAAGGAGCAGATGGTCATCGCCGTGTGCCGCAGCCACGCGCTCGCCATGAAGAAGGCGATCAAGGCGGAGCACCTTTCGGGCGAAGCCTACCTAGACCGCGTCAACTGCGAGTTCACCGGCTATGCCGACCGCGTGTTCGCCGACCGGCAGATCGATGGCCCGACCGTCTATCAGAGCGAGCGCGACGATTGGATCCTCGCCATGGTGGCGGCCGGCATGGGCTACGGTTTCCTGCCGCGCTCCTGCGCCGAGTATCCGGGGGTCGTCGTCCGCCCCATCATCGAGCCAGAGTTCTGGCGCACCGTGAACCTCGTCACCGTGCGCGGGCGGCGCCATTCCCCCGCCGTCGGTGCGCTCGTGCGCGAGGTGATGCGCACGCGCTGGCAGGGCCGGCAGGCGCTGGCGCTGCAGGCAGAGGCGCGCGCCGAAACCGGGGAAGAGTCAAATTGACGGCGAGAGTCAGCCGAGGGTTGAGCCGGGCGAAAACACCAAGCTCAGCGCGATGATGCCCGCGGCTGCGATCATCGCACTGGCGATCAGGCAAGCACGGAGCGTGTCGCCGCGTTTGCTGTGCTTTGCATCTTCCGCTGACCGCTCGATCTCGGCGAGCTTGCGGCTCACCGCCTCGAAGCTGTTGTAGGCGTGATAATCGCCTCCGGTCCGTGCCTCGATGCGGTCGAGCCGCGCCTTCAAGTCGCGAAAGCGGCACACCATCTCTTCGAGCTTGGCATCGCGCGCGCGCTTCTCGGCCTGCTGGTAGGCGTAGCTGCGGCCCTCCTGCGCGGTGCTCTCCTGCAGTTCCGCCAGCTTGCCCGCGAGCTGGCCCACGTCACGCGTGAGGATGCGTACGCTCGCCTGCAGCTGATCGATCTTCAGCGCCGTCTCGGCGACAAAGCTGTCGCGGCTGTCGCGCGCGCTCAACGCGATCGCGGGTGCCGCTTCGTGTCGTTGCAGGGGGCTTAGCTTCTCTGGCGGGGACTTCACGAGCGGCGAAACGAGTGCGGCCAACTCCATCGGATCATCAACTCTGAGCACGGTCGCCTCTCACCTCACGCAACGTCACCCGAGCCAAATGCTCGCCGAAGCCAAATGCAGAGAAAGCGATCTCGTCCGCGGCGCGCGCATTGCACAGTACAAAGCTACTTTCGCAAATAGCTATACTGCGCAGCCGCGCGGACCGCAGTCTCAGTCTCAAGATTTCTCTTGGGCCTTGGTTTTTAAACTATAACTCAACAGTAGTTCGTTGGCTAGCGCGAGGTGGTGAGATCGAACGCGTTGGTTGATAACCGGTACACGTCTTGTCGCCGATCTGTCGCGTCGTCACCCGCATTGCGCGCGGTGGCGCAGGAAGTGGTCCGCCAGCACGATCGCCATCATCGCTTCCCCGATCGGTACCGCGCGGATGCCGACGCAGGGATCGTGACGCCCCTTGGTGAAAACCTCGGTCTCGTTGCCGTCGCGATCGATGGTCTTGCGCGGCGTGAGGATCGAGGAGGTCGGCTTCACGGCGAAGCGGCAGACGATCGGCTGGCCCGTGGAAATGCCGCCGAGAATGCCGCCGGCGTGGTTGGTCAGGAAGCGCGGCTCGCCGTCGGGCCCCATGCGGATCTCGTCCGCGTTCTCCTCGCCCGTGAGCTCGGCGGCGCCCATGCCGGCCCCGATCTCGACGCCCTTCACCGCGTTGATGCTCATCATGGCGGCGGCAAGGTCCTGGTCGAGCTTGCCGTAGATCGGCGCCCCCCAGCCGGCGGGCGCGCCCTCGGCGACCACCTCGACCACGGCGCCGATGGACGAGCCGGCCTTGCGCACCTCGTCGAGGTAATCGGCCCAGGCGACCGCGGCAGCGGGATCGGGGCAAAAGAAGGGGTTGGCGTCGACCGCGTCCCAGTCCCACAGCGAGCGGTCGATGGCCTTGTTGCCGATCTGGATCAGGGCCCCGCGGATGGTGACGTCACCGATCACCTTGCGGGCGATGGCTCCGGCCGCGACCCGCATCGCCGTCTCGCGCGCGGAGGAACGCCCCCCGCCGCGGTAGTCGCGGATGCCGTACTTCGCCCAATAGGTGTAGTCGGCGTGGCCCGGCCGGAACTTGTCCTTGATGTCGGTGTAGTCCTTGGAGCGCTGGTCGACGTTGCGGATGACGAGCGAGATGGGCGCCCCGGTAGTGACCTGCCGGCCGTGCTTGTCCTCGAACACGCCAGACAGGATTTCGACCGTGTCGGGCTCCTGCCGCTGGGTCGTGAAACGCGACTGGCCGGGGCGGCGCTTGTCGAGGAACTTCTGCAGGTCTGGAGCCTCGAGCGGAATCCCGGGCGGGCAGCCGTCGACGACGCAGCCGATCGCCGGCCCGTGGCTCTCACCCCAGGTCGTCACGCGAAAGAGATGACCGAAGGTGTTGTGGGACATCGTGCTCTTGCGGGATCCGGGTTGCGTTTCTCGGCCGGGTGCTCGGGTGGCCCTTGCAACCTGACGGGGCTGAGACCGTGGCCGTTGCGCCAGTCTTAGGAGCGCACGCGCACGCTCGCAAGGGGCGGCGGCGGCAAAGCCCGTGACAAGGCCGAGCGACGCAGTTTATCTCAGCGCCAGTACCGCGTCGCGAAACGCGACGACTTTGCAAGGAGACAGCGGGATGGGGCTCGCATCGCGAGATGCTACCCTCCCAAGCAACACCGCCGCTTGGCGGAGAACCACCGGTCGCCCGAAGGCTGCAAGCCCTGGGACCAACAGGTTCGAAAGCACGGTTTCCCTAGCGTCATGGCTTATCGCCGCCGTCGCGTGTCGCAAGCGTCCTTAAGCGTCGCGGGACGGCCGCTTGCGGCTTGGCCCGACATGAAGGCAGCTCCTTGACGGCTTGAGCAACCGGCATCGAGCGGCCGATTACAACCTAGGGGAGCCGGAGCAGCCGCTGCTCCGGCTCTTCACGTTCCTTGGGATGCCTCACAACCAGTCGATGGCGTTGTGGCGGAGCAGGAGCACGCGGTCCTGCGGAACGTCCAAGAGAGGCACGGACTTGAGATCGAGGCCGAGGATGTGCCCGCGCAGCACCCGGCTCACCCCGCCATGCGATACGACGACGGTGTCCCGCTCGATCGATTCGAGCCACGGCACCGCGCGCGCCGTGAGGTCCTCGTAGCTCTCTCCGCCCTGGGGCCGCCAGCGGAAGGGATCGCGCGTGCGCGCGGAAAGCCCGCCGGCGTCGACGCGCGGCAAGTCGGCGGCGAGCGTTCCCTGCCAGTCGCCGTAATGGGCCTCCTTCAGGCGCTCATCGATGCGGAAATCGTCCGGGGCGAGCCCCAGGACGCCGCGCACAATCTGCATGGTCTCTCTCGCGCGTGCAAGCGGGCTTGCGGCATAGTCCGCCGTAGCGATCGCGGGCAGCAACGGCCGCAGCGAGAGGCCATTGTGCCGCGCCTGCTCGCGGCCCCGTGCATTCATGGGGATGTCAGCCTGGCCCTGATAGCGGGCCTCGGCATTCCACTCGGTCTCACCGTGACGGATGAAATAGATCGTTACGTCGGGGCGCATCGCTTGCGGTCGCGTGGGCGGCGCTCACGCGTCCTCGCCTTTCACCACGGAGATATCGGGCGCGTCCTCGTTTTTCATGCCCTGCACGTGGTAGCCGGCATCGACGTGGTGCACCTCGCCGGTCACGCCGCGCGACAGGTCCGACAGGAGGTAGAGGCCGGCGGCGCCCACGTCCTCGATGGTCACCGTACGCCGAAGCGCGGAATTGTACTCGTTCCATCTCAGGATGTAGCGGAAGTCGGCGATGCCGGAGGCCGCCAGCGTCTTGATGGGGCCGGCCGAGATGGCGTTGACGCGGATACCCTTTTTGCCGAGGTCGGCCGCGAGGTAGCGCACGCTCGCCTCAAGCGCGGCCTTGGCGACGCCCATCACGTTGTAGTGCGGCATCACCTTCTCGGCGCCGTAGTAGGTAAGCGTCACCATCGAGCCGCCGGGGGGCATCAGCTTCTCCGCCCTGGCGGCAAGTGCGGTGAACGAGTAGCAGGACACCAGCATGGTCTGGGTGAAATTCTTCTCGCTCGTGTCGACGTAGCGGCCGTCGAGCTCGTTCTTGTCGGAGAACGCGATAGCATGCACCAGGAAGTCGAGCTTGCCCCAGGTCCGGCCCAGCTCGGCAAAGACCGCATCCATGGAGCCTGCGTCCGTGACGTCGCAGGGCAGGATGAGCTGGGAGCCGAGCTCGGCGGCAAGCGGTCCCACCCGCTTCTTGATGGCGTCGCCCTGGTAGGTCAGCGCGATCTCGGCCCCCTGGGCCGCAGCCGCCTTGGCAATGCCCCAGGCGATCGAACGGTTGTTCGCCACGCCCATGATGAGGCCCTTCTTGCCAGCCATCAGGTTGCCCGTCGCAACCCCTGCGCTCGGCACCGGCTCCAACATGGCCCTATTTTCCCTTCGCCGCTTGCTGTCGGCGCGCATCCTACACAAAAGACCATATGGGTCCAGATGCCCCGCAGTAGCGCGGGCTTGGAGGGTGCGACAGACGAGGGCGGGAGAGGTCAGCTTGCCTTGTCAGCCATCGAGCTGCCAGCGGCCGCTCGGCAGGCGGCAGGCGATGCCTTCCTGCTTCTTGGTCCGGTCTCCGGTGGTCAGCAGCACCACCATGTGCCGGCACACCTTCCCGTTCGCGTCCTTGAAGGAGGAGGTCGGCTGCACGATCCCGGACAGTTGTCCATGCCAGCGGCGCCAGACGTAGGTCGTGCCGTCGGCGACCTCGGACAGGGCATACTGGATGCGTTCGAGCGCGGCGATCTCGTCGTTGACGTCGAGTTGGTGCGGGGGCTCGAGCGGCGGGATTGCCACGGGCGACGGATAGACGCGCGTGTCCCACTTGGGATCTTCGGCTCTGGCGTTCTGCGAGCCCAGGAAGATCGCGCAGACGAGAACAAACGCGGTGGTGACAACGGCGACGATGGTAACTAAGGAGGGATGCGCACGCATGACGCCTCACTCGACTTCTGACGCAACGTTCCGCCACTACGGCACGAACTGAAGCTCAGTATGGATGAGCTTGGTTAAGAGGGACTGAAGAGGTGTCTCAGACTGCGCGTTAAGGAGGAGTTGAGATCTTGAGCCAGCACGCCGCCGATCCGAATGCGGGCGCAACCGAGGCGCACCCGCCGGGCGACTTCGCCGAAGCGGCCGAGCCGTTCGCGTTGTTCGAGCGATGGCTCAAGGACGCCGAGCGCCACGAGCCGAGCGACCCCAACGCGATGGCGCTCGCCACCGTCGACAGCCGCGGACAGCCAAACGTGCGTATGGTGCTCTTGAAAGGGCTCGATCCCGCGGGGCGCCCCGACCGCGGCTTCGTCTTCTACACGAACTTCGAGAGCACCAAGGGTAAGGAGCTGCTGGCGACGCCGAAGGCCGCGCTCGACTTCTATTGGAAGAGCCTGCACCGGCAGGTGCGCGTGCGCGGGACGGTCGCCGCAACGAGGCCGGAGGAGGCGGATGCCTATTTCGCGACGCGCCCGCGCGGAGCGCAGATTGCGGCATGGGCCTCGCAGCAGTCCAGGCCGCTCGAAAGCCGGTTTGCGCTGGAGAAGGCGGTTGCGATCGAGGCCGCCCGCTTCCACATCGGCAAGGTGCCCCGGCCGCCCCACTGGTCGGGCTTTCGCCTCACCCCGCTTACGATCGAGTTCTGGCACAGCCGGCTTTCGCGGCTGCACGAGCGGGTCGAGTTCCGCCGCGAGAAGGCCGGAGACGACTGGATCAGATCGCGGCTCTATCCCTGAGAAGTCGAGCTGTGGGCGATGCCCTCGATTTCGTCCGATTCTCGGCTATCTTCCGGCGCTAGTGATCGAAGCGGCAGGGGCGCACGCGACCAGATGACGGTGTCCGAGGAATCGCGCGGCGCGCCGCGACCGCCACTGCCGAGGGGGCATCGATTCCTATGAGGCCACCTCCGCCGCTGGGCCCATCGTTCTTCGCACGCTGGACGAGCCGCATCGCGGTCTTCTCCGTGGGCGTGCTGGCGACGGCGATCCTGCTGCACCGGCTGTTCGGCCTGCCCTCGCCTGTTGCGTTCAACCTCGCCGGGCTCGCGTTCGCCGGAGCGGCGCTGTCGTTGTTGTTCTCCCTGTTCGCGGCGGTCGGCATTTGGCGCACCGGGCGCCCTGGCACGCCCCGCATCGTCTTTGCCGTCCTCGTGAGCCTCGGGCTTTTGGCCTGGCCGCTCATCTACCTGCCGCAGTACGAGGCGATGCCCAAGATCAACGACGTCACGACGGACACCGCGAACCCGCCCGCCTTCGTCGCCATAGCGAAGCTGCGCGGCGCCGGCGCCAATCCGATCGCCTATCGGGCCGCCTTTGCGAAGGCGCAAGCGGCCGCCTTCCCCGACATCAAGGCCATCGAGATCGACCGCACGGTCGACGAGGCCTTCGAGGCCGCAACCGACGCCGTCCGCCACCTGAAGCTCAATGTCGTCGGCCAGGAGGCGCCAGACCCCAAGAGCGGACGGCCCGGCACCATCGAGATCGTGGACCGCAGCCTGATCCTCGGCATCTACGACGACGTGGTGATCCGCGTCTCGGGCGACGAGGATCGCGCGCGCATCGACGTGCGCTCAGCCTCGCGCTACGGCTCTTTCGATCTCGGCAGCAATGCGGAGCATGTGCGCCAGATCTTGAAGGACATCGTGGTGCGCATGGAGTCGGTGATCCCGGCCGAGCACACAAAGGCCGCCAAGCCCAAGGACGACGTCAAAGCGGACGAGCAACGCAATCGACGTCAGCGGCGTCTTCGCAGGCAATGAGCCCCCGCTCGGCGAGGTGCTCGAGGTGCGCCCGCAGCGAAAGCCTCGCGGCGCCGGCGACCTCCTCGTCGAGATCGCGGTAGATCACCGGCATCAGCTTGCGCACCGTGTCGGCGCCGCCGCGCACGGCCTCGAGGATCGCTTGGTCGCGCCAGCGCCGGTGCAGGAGGTAGGCCTTGACCGTGCGCCGCGGTTCCGTGACGGGTCCTCCGTGCCCGGGCAGCAGCATCTCGTCGCGACGCTCGAGCAGGATTTCCAGCGAGCGCAGGTAGTCGGCCATGCGCCCTTCGGGCGGCGCCACGACCGAGGTGTTCCAGGCCATCACATGATCGCCGGAGAACACGATGCCGCGGCCTTTGAGCGCGAAGCACACGTGATCGGCCGTGTGCCCGGGCGTGTGCAGGGCCGCGAGCGTCCAGCCTTCACCCTCGACACGGTCGCCGTGTGCGAGCGGCACGTCCGGCGCATAGGCGGTGTTCACGTACTCGGAGTCGGCCTCTCCGGCTGCGCTAAGCGGGCTCGAGGGGGCGCGCGGAAATCCATAGGTGGCCGCGCCCGTTGCGGCTTTGAGCGCCTCGAGGCCGTCGACATGATCGCGGTGCGCGTGGGTGATGAGGATATGCGTGATCGGGCGGCCGCCTGCGGCCTTGAGGATCGCGCCGATGTGCGCCGCATCGGCCGGACCCGGATCGATCACCGCGAGCGCCCCCGTGCCGACGAGGTAGGTGTTGGTGCCCTTGAAGGTCAGCGCGCTGGCATTGCTGGCGACGAGGCGCCGAACGCCGGGCGCCATCGCGCCCGCCACGCCGTAGGCAAAGTCCATCGTGGTGTTGAACTTGAGGCCGTTGCTCATACGATTGAGCCTCCACGCTGCGTGGTTTTGGCCTCGCCAGGCCAGCGCAGGGCGAAACGGCTTTGGGTCGTCGATGCCGGCCCGCAATGCGGAATGGTCGGAGCGGGGAGATTCGAACTCCCGACCCCTTGCTCCCGAAGCAAGTGCGCTACCAGGCTGCGCTACGCTCCGCCCGACCGTTGGTCCGAAGGGACAAGCCGCGCTGCGGTCCTAAAAGGATAGCGTGCGGCGAGCGCGGGTTATAGCGGCCGGGGCCGCGGCCGGCAAGCGCAGCCTAGCGGGCAGGATTGCCGTGAAATTGCCTTCCCGTTATAGCTGCGGCCCGCCCCCGCGTGGGGCCGATGGGGCGTAGCCAAGTGGTAAGGCAGCGGATTTTGATTCCGCCATTCCCAGGTTCGAATCCTGGCGCCCCAGCCAGGACTTAGCGGATTTCAGCGCCTCGGTTTTCCATCGCGATCCGCGCCGGTTTTCCATTTCGCGCCCCGCTTCCGTTGCATCTTGCGGATCGCATCGCGCGGGAGCTGGCGGCGATCGGCGTGGCGCGAGTAGTGCTCGGCCGTCGGGGTGGCGAGCTGTCCCATCACGTCCGCCGTCGTCTGCGGATCT